>JBILWH010000253.1:0-2752 GCA_044370015.1 Bdellovibrionota bacterium
CCTTTGGCTTTCACTACCCATTTTCTTGCGCACGAGCACCTATCATTTGCCTCAGGCCTTGTAGGTATAGACCGCAACACAACATTTACAGCAACCTTATTTTCGCTTTCTTTAGAAAACAAAAAATTAAAAGGAAGTAAAAACAAAAGTAGAAAATATTTATTCACCATAAATTTCTTCATATTCAATAAACAGTCACAGCTAAATTTCCATCTTTTATACTCTCAGGGTTAAGCAAACTGCCTGAATCCTTTGCTTTTGATCGTCCATATTTAGACAAAGATACTTTTGGATCAGTGTAATCAGATGGAACATAGTGGACACTTCTAGACCAAGCTAAACTACTTCGAGCATAAGCTGATTGAGAATTGTTGGGCAAAGCCTGAGCTTGAACATAGCGATTGAATATAGGATCTCTTCTTCGGTATTCATTCATAGCATTGGTGGCATTCGTCAAGCCCTGACTTGCATAGTACGTACCACAATTGGCTGCAACCGATGCTACTTGAGCAATACTTTCAGTCGTGAAAAAATCACCTGCATCTACAGTTTTACCAACTTGAACCTGATCCTGTAGACTCAAACTACATAACCCGCTTGAAACATAACAATGGGGATGAGTATCAAAAGCTAATTTACGTATTTTTTGGCAATTAGAACATAGCTTTTTTTCATTACAACCTTCAAGAATTGAGCTCTGCAAACAGGAAAGCGTTTTATTAAGCCAAACCTGACCGCTCTGGCTTAAATCCTTTGATGTGTTACTTGAAAAACGTTCACAATACTTTTCTCCATAATTTAAAAAATATGAATTCTTATCTTTCAAGTCACATGTTTTACTTTGATCAGCAGATTCCGCGGCACATGCATAGAAAGAACATTTATTTTCTGGATTTCTAAAAGCAGTTCCATCAGAATTTAATTTAGCTACTGGGCATTCCGAAGGAATACGAAGAAGCGACACAGGGGCACGGTACTCGAAAAGGCTATCCTGACTTTGAATTTCCTCTGAATGATGTAAGGATCTTGCAGATAAAATAAATGACATCAGAGATAAACTGAGTGCCGTATTTCTAATAAGTAAGAAAATCATCCCTAAATATATTGTAACAAATAACGGATGCTTTACGATTCCTTAACAAATTTTTAATTACTCGACTAAATAAAAATTTCTATAAAATATTCCATCTATCTCATCAAAAATCCTTATAATTAATTTATGTTTCAAAGATTTTTACTGCTGGGTCTACTCTTACCCCCCATTTTACAGGGGAGCCAAAAAAACATCGGTCACGAAGTTTTAAAGGATCAAAATGAAAAAGCTTTTGTCCCAAATATAAGCTGCAAAACCTTAACGAAATTCTTACAAAGTCATTTTAAAGCTCCGAGCTGCATTAAAGATTTAAAAAAAAATTTTACTGAATCCCAGAAAGCTCTAGAATTTCTTGAATCAAGCAAAGAAACAAGACTGAATGTTCCTGAAAACTTTTTTGATAAATGCTCAAAAAAAGAGAAAGAAACTATTCTGCCCTTCTATCTTATCACCTACAACTTAAGACAAGAACTGCTTAAAGATATCCAAGAAAAAGCTGAATTCTCACGACTAAATGGACAAACTTCTTTTCACAGAAAAGCACCCTTACTTGATAATGCGTTCCAAGGGGAACAGCTTCAAAAAATAAACTCTCTCACTCAATGCTCGCCGCAAGACGCTCACAGCACTGAAATTGTGTACGAACTAAAACGATTACTTCTTTCACTAAAAGATGTACGTCCTATCCCCGAAAGTATACTCGCACTCTATCCTTTACTTAAAGAAAAAGAATTTAAAAGTTTTCGTGAAAACCCAAATTATGAAAGCAAAAAAATCGAACAAACCTTTATTGATTTTATCGAAAGAAAAGAAAAAGAAGCAAATGTAATTTTTGATTCAAAACAAAAACTTCTTCAGTGCTTGTTACAGGACTCTCTCAGCAGAGATTGCGCGAACAGATTCACTCAAGCACCAAGAGCAGATAATTCACTTTTATCATTTTTAAAAATTCTCGATCAAAACGAATATATTTCATTGTGCTATCCAAAAAATGAAGCAGAAAAAAACGATCCTTGTTTGTTAAATAAACCAAAAAGCTCAAAAAAAGATGAGTGTGAAATAAGTTTTCTTGGTCGTAACGAAAAAGATTACAGGCTCTGTAAAGTTAATCATTTTCTCAAACAAGAAAATCTTACAGAAATTGAATCGTTTGATGTGAAGAGTTTTGACAAAAACATCCTCAATGAAAAAAAGTCGCTCATGGGACAAAAATGGTCAAATCTTTTATTTCTTCACTACAGAGTAGACCCTAAAGAGCTTCAAAAACTGATCCCTCCGCCTCTGGAGCTTGACCTTCATAATAATGAGGCGTGGATTTCGGTTGTTCCCTTTAAGATGAGTTCCATTAAACCAGGCAACATTACGAATGTTGTTCCAAATTTTCCCGAAATTAATGTTCGAACCTACGTTAAATACGGTGAACAACGTGGCGTTTATTTCTTAACTCTTGATGCAAGCAATAAGCTCGTTGTTAAAACATCAAGCCTGTTTCCAGGATTACCTTATAAACAAGCCAAAATGACCCAAAAGGGTGACGGGAGCTCAAAAAATCCATTTTCTATCAAAAGTACACGAACTGAAAAATATGCTCCACATGCAGAATTTGAAGCAAGCTATGAAGTTACAACTGAAGAAGGTCAATCTGTTCAAGAAGATTTA
>JBILWH010000254.1:0-2738 GCA_044370015.1 Bdellovibrionota bacterium
AAAAAAAAACAATCCGAGTCCTTGGAAAGGGCTCACGATGGAGAGAGGTTCCTGTTTTGGATGAATTCTTGAAAATTTTTTCTCGCTCGTGCTCAGTCAAAGATGCTGAGATTTCTAAAACATGGCATAAGGCAGAGGTCACGTACGCTCTTGCTCGAAAGTGGATTTTAAATTGGGGAAAGGCTTCGGGCCTAAACGAGAAATATGGCGTTTTGCATCCCCATAAGCTTCGTCATGCCCTGGCAAGCCATCTGTTGCGAAGAGGGGCGCGCCTCCCTCATATTCAGAAATTGTTGGGTCACAAACACCTATCAACAACCCAAAAATATACGCATTTAGAGCTTGAGGACTTACTCAAGGCCTACGATAAAGCACTTCCTGCAAAGCTTGCAGCCTAATGTCTAAAATCTAGGTTTTGTGTGTGAGAGGGCTCTGGTGTCTTCTCAAGGTTCAAGTTATACCATTGGTATGGCAAATCTTTTGCTTTCAGCGCTTGTTGTTTTTTTACTGTTGGGCGGACCCATTACTCTTTATGCGGTTATCGTTATTTTAAATAATCTTTGGGGTGGTTTAAGGGTTAAGTTTCTTAAAACTCCCGAAAATCCGCTTTCACTTTTGGTAGCTTGGGATAACGAAAGCTACGAAATTAAAGTGACTCGAGTGAAGTTAGATTTCATTGAATTAGTTCCCGGTGGTCGAGCACTTTCTCATTCTTTTACTTTTGAAGACTCTTCTGCAAAAAATAAAAGCTTCGTTTTGGCTCTTAAGCTCAGTGATGAAGAAATTAAAATGCTAACCGATTCGGGCTTGGACTCTCATCCTCGATCTTTAAAGCAATCAACTGTGACTGTAGAAGTAGAAACCTTGAATAGCGAAACTCGTCGCTTCAAAATCTCCAAAGCTAAACTTATTCGCTCGCTGGATGATTCTATTGAGATTGACGCGCAAACTGAGATCATTACGGATAAAAATCCTGATTCTTGGAGTGTTCTTACGCGGGTTTTTCCTTGGAAGAAAAAAGAAGAAGAAGCGGAAGCGCCTAAAGCGGGAGCAGCAAAAGCTGCGGGCGGAGCACCTGCTCCACGAGCGCCCGTTGATTTTGCAGTGACCAAGGTTTGGATTGAGCCTGGTTGCATTGTGTGTGATGCGTGTGAAGCAGAAGCTCCCTTGGTTTTCTGGGTTAAAGAAGATACCTGTATTGTGCGCGAGAATGCTCCTCTTGATGATGCGGCTGCTATCAAGGCTGCTGCTGAAGGTTGCCCGGTAGATGTTATTAAATATACAAAAGTTCCAAAAGCTGCGGCAACAAGTCCTGCTTAAGATTTATAAAATAAATTTTTTAATCGGCTTCAAAAAGAAGGCTTAGGCCAAAGGCAACACGAGTTCTGAGATCATTGTTATCTTCAGTGATGGAAGTGCCATCAAGATATTTTCTCAAAGGCAAAAGTTGATATTCAAGTGAGGCTTCGATGCCCATTCCATTGCCCCAGTCCCACATATATCGAGCAAAGGGAGATCCGATTAAATCTACAAAAGCTAATCTTGATTCTGATTCAGAGAGTGTTTTTTTAGGGCTATACATTCCCCCAAGACCAGCACCAATACTTAGGCCTGTTGAGTTTTTAGGGTTGAATCTCCAATGTTTATAAACTTTAAAAAAAAGTCCGTAGTCATTGTAGTCTTGTCCAAACCCAGCTCTTAAATCGAGAGAAATCCACCTACGAAGACGTGAGAATTCTAGATGAGCATATTGTCGAAGGCCTCTATCGTCCTCAGTAAATTGGCTTTCTGTTAAATGTTGAACTGTTCCGCCGCCAATTCCCACGAATCCATCAAGAAATTCAGGATCGATAATATCCGTGCTTTCAAACTCATCTGTATGATTTTTTGAATAAGGTTGAGCCTTAGAAAATTGTGATGAAAAAATGATTGTAAGAGGAATGAGCCACAGATGTAACTTCATTCCTCCATGTTAACATTCTTTATCGAGTAAACAACATTTCCTGATACTTAGGTAAAGGCCAATGATTGTCAGAAACTCGATCTTCGATTTGATCAAGAACTTGGCGCAGCTGGGTCATGGCCGGCGCCACTTTTTCTGCAAATAAAGCAGCTTGAGAGTATCCTTCCTCGGCTTTTTCAGCTTCGATAAGATCTTTTTTCAGACTTTGTATTTTTGCAAAGCTGTCATCAATTAAATCTGTGAGGGTTTTAAGGTTTGTTCTCTGTGCAGAAAGAGAGGCAGGTGATTCACCCAAAGATTCAACGGCCTTAATGGAGGATGCAAAATCTTTTTGAGCTTCAAATGCTGCAGGTAAAATAAACTGGTTGCTTAATTGCAGTAAGCTGTTTGCCTCAATCGCAATTTTCTTAGAATATCTTTCATACTGAACATGTAAGATCGTATGAAATTCTTCGTGTTTAAGAATTTCTGCTTTGGTGAGAAAAGAGTGATGTTCTTCTTTGCCAAAAGCTTTAAGTGAGGCCGGAGTTGTAAGAAGCTCAAAAAGGCCGCGCTTTTTAGCTTCCTCTTTCCATTCTTGACTGTATCCATTTCCTTCAAAGCGAATCACTCTAGATTCGTTAATAAATTCACGAGCGATTTCAAGAACGGCACTGTCGTTAGAAACCGCTTGTGCACTTTTTGCTTTTAAGCGTGTGTTGAATTCTTGAAAACTTTCGGCAACAGTCGCATTGAGAATAGTAATAGGAAGCGAAACGTTTTGCGAAGATCCCAC
>JBILWH010000030.1:0-8907 GCA_044370015.1 Bdellovibrionota bacterium
TTTAAGTAAATCAATTCCGATGACATCGCTAAAGGATGAAAAGAAAAATATTTTTTAGCCGAATCAAGATCACTGACTGAATCGGGCAATAAACGAGGATTCGATTTAAAAATTAGATCTAAAGTTTCCTCAACACTTGAAGCTTGAAGATATTGCTCTGGAGCCAAGTCTGCCAAGGAAAACTCTAAAAAAGCTTTCCAAAAAGAAACGTTTTTATTCTCTGTTTTATCGTCTGTACGGTTTAAAGTAGCTGCTCGAACACCTTCAACATTTAAGATAGAAAGCAAAGCAATCAAAAAAATTTGTTTAAACTGATTTCCAAAAAAAGAACGCGACATAGCCCCTTATTAGAGCAATTCATATACCAATTTGATATGAGTTTTAAACCCACTTTCACTGATAAATGGATCTTAAATGTCAAAAGATTAGACATTTAAGGAAAGCAAAATTGGGCCGTTATCATCAAAATTCTTTTTCAACTCGAATGCAGTCTGGAATAGCTAAAAGACCTTGCAGCTCACTCACAAGTTCACGAGAGGGCTGTACTCGATACTCCGCTCCCACACTTAAGCGAGTTTGGAAACGGCCACCTTTGAGAAGAACTAAATCCACAGGCACGGGCCCATTATGCTTTGTCAAAACGTGAGCAATTTCCGCAAATAAAACATCATGGCTTAAAAAATTTGCAACCTTATCAAGAGCCACTTCAATATGAATCAGTCGCGGCCACTCATCTTGCAAATCTTCTAAACTTTGAACCGAAGCCTCACCTTGCAATGAAACTTCACCACAAACAAGACGGGCTTTATCTTCTTCGAAATCGAGCTCGGCTCGCAATAAAAGTGCTTTGTCGCTCTTGATTAATTCCGCAAATTCTTTGTAGTGATCTGGAAAGCTCACCACTTCCACTTGGCTTGTGGCATCGCCAAATTTGAAAGTCGCCATGAATTCACCTGCTCTGCGACCGCGTTTGATTCTAAGCTCCTTAAACTCACTCACGACTCCCGCTACAAGAACTTTTGTTTTGGCTTTCATTTCTTCAAGAACATGTAAAGGTATCGCCTGGAAGCGTTCAATTTTATCGGCAAATTTATCGAGCGGATGACCAGAGAGATAAATTCCCAAAAGATCTTTTTCCCATTGCAAGGTTTGCTTATCTTCAATTTCAAGTGCTGGGAGCATCGGTGGCTTGGCCGACGCCTGAGTATCTTCTAAAGCACCAAACAATGAGAACTGTCCGCTACTTGCCGCCTCGCTTTTACTCGTCGCCCACTTCAAAGCTCCTTCGACGTTTGCCAAATATAGACCGCGAAGTTTCTGTACACTCACTCCCGCTTCTACAAGAGTGTCAAAGGCCCCCGCTTGAACCAAACTCTCCACCACTCGTTTATTAATTTTTCGAGTATCTACTCGAGAAAGAAAATCCCATAAATCTTTGAAATGCCCCTTTCGACGAGCTTCCAATATGACTTCCGTTGCCGCTTCTCCTACGTTTCGAATAGCCGAAAGGCCAAAGCGAATCGTTTTGTTATCAACGCACTTAAAATCACTCTCACTCGAGTTGATGTCTGGGGGAAGAATCTTTAAATCTCGACGTTTGGCATCTTGAATGTAACGAGCCAGCTTGTCGGTGTTTTCTTTTTCAATCGTTAAAAGGGCTGTGAAAAACTCAACAGGATACACAGCTTTGAGAAACGACGTTTGAACTGACAACGTCGCATAAGCAGACGCATGACTTTTGTTAAATCCATATCCGGCAAATTTTGCAATCAAATCAAAAAGCTCAGAGGCCTTGCGTGGGTCACGACCCAGTTTTGTCGCGCCTTCTACAAATATACTTCGCTGAGCTTCCATTTCTTCGGCGATTTTTTTTCCCATCGCTCGACGAAGAAGATCCGCTCCACCGAGAGAATATCCTGCAATCACACGCGCAAGCTCCATGACCTGCTCTTGATAAACAATCACTCCGTATGTATCGGAGAGAACTTCTTTCATCTCGGGGAAAAGTGTTTCGACGTTTGCTTTTCCTTGTTTACGAGCAATAAAATCATCGACCATTCCACTCTCAAGTGGGCCAGGTCGATAGAGTCCGTTGACCGCTGCAATGTCATCTAATCTGTCGGGCTTCATTCGGACGCAAAGATTTTGCATTCCAGAACTTTCCAATTGAAACACGCCCATGGTGTCGCCTCGTGCAATCAACTCATAAGCACGAGGATCGTGAACAGGAATTTTATTATAAGTAAATTGAGATTTCTCTGGATCATCGGGATAGCGCTCGCGCACCCATTTACAAGTCAGATCCAAGAGGTCAAGCGTCACAAGTCCCAAGAAGTCGAACTTCACAAGGCCCGCCTCTTCGCTCATCTTCATGTCCCACTGAATGAGAGGACGTCCCTCAAGATCTACGGACATAGGAGCCAGTTCTTTCACCGGACGACTTGCGATAATAACACCTGCTGCGTGAACTCCTGGCTGACGTAGCCCTCCTTCGATCGAGCAAGCCAGATCAACAAGCTGCCTATTGCGAGGATCTGAATCAACCAGCTCTTTAAACTCACGAACTTCTTTCAAAGCTTCTTCAATCGTGAGCGGCTTTCCTAAAATCACAGGAATAAGTTTTGTGATGCGATTGGTTTCTCCAAATGAAAAACCCATCACACGACCCACGTCTTTCAGCGCGGCCTTACTTTGCTCTTTCAAGAAAGTGACGATCTGACAAACTTGTTCACTGCCATAGCGCTTCGAAACATAGTCAATCACCTCAAAACGCCGCGCCTGACAAAAGTCGATATCAAAGTCAGGGAGTGAAACACGTTCAGGATTCAAAAAGCGCTCAAAGAGCAAGCGATTTTCAATTGGATCAATGTCGACAATATCTAAGGCATAAGCCGCAAGCGATCCCGCACCAGATCCACGTCCTGGTCCCACCGGAATACCCTGAGCCTTCGCCCAACGAATGAAATCCGAGACAATCAGATAATATCCCGCAAAGCCCATCTCAACGATCACTTTGACTTCGTAATCTAAACGATCAACATAAGTTTTTTGTTTATCTGCTTCTGTGATTTTTAATTCTTTAAAGCGATTCTCTAAGCCTTCACGAGCAAGTTCCGCAAAAACAACATTTTGATCTTTTTTTCCAACCTCAAAACTCGGCAAAAAATAAAGACGCTTCCCGTCTTCTGTCTTGAAATTAAATTTCACATTGCATCTCTCGGCAATGGCCAAGGTATTATCGACAGCTTCGGGAATGCTTGCAAAAGCCATTCGCATTTCTTCAGCGCTTTTTAAATAAAATTCCGAGGAAGCCAAACTACTTCGTGGATTTTGATTGAGCGTGAGACCCTTGCCCACCATCATCCATACTTCTTGCGCAAAAGCATCTTCACTTTTGACGTAATGAACATCAGAGGTGGCCACAACAGGAAGGCCCATCTTTTTGGCTTCGTGAATCAACCACTCATTGCAATCTGAATGCTGAGAGAGTCCACTTTCTTGGAGTTCTAAATAAAGAGATTCAGGAAAAATTTCCTTAAGATCTTTCAAAACCTCACGAGCCTCTCCTTCTTGATCTTGAAGAAGATAGGAATTCGCAAGTCCCTTCATCCCAGCTGTCAGGGCAATCATTCCCTGACAAGAATCTTTTAAAATTTCAAAAGGAATTTGTGGGCGAAGCTCTCCTTGTTGAAAGCCAAACTCTGTGTGAGCACGAGAAACTAGTTTTTCTAAGTTTTTGTAGCCTTCGGTTGTTTCAGCCAACAAAACAAGATGCCTTAGAAGTTGATCCTTACGTGTGACTCCTATTTCCACTCCGAAAATGGGTTTAACTTTAGCTTTTTGAGCGGCTTTTAAAAGGTAAAGTGATCCGTAGAGATTGCCCCAGTCTGTGACGCCTATGGCGGGCATTCCCATCTCTGCAACCATCTTGGGAAGGTCTTGCATTTTGACAAGACTGCGCCCCAAAGAAAACTCTGAGTGCACATGTAAATGGACGAAACTCACAATCTTGGAACTATAACACCTAGAGAGCTCCTTGAGGACTAGTTCAGAGTGAAAACGACACTAAAAAATCTCTTGCGCGGAGCGCATCAGAAGGCCCAAAGCACTCCCTTCACCGAGGCACGCTTGTCCTTAGCTTTGTTCAAAGAGAGACTAATGATATGCGGCTTAAAGGGATTTTTCTTGCGACATGTTTGTTTGTTTATTCCCTGGGCATTTCTCAGAATGCGCATAATTCTGCTCCTGAATCCCCCACAGAATTGCCTCAAGTAACTTCACCTCAAATAAAGGCTCCATGTGATTTAAAAAAAATTACAGAGGGCAAAGTGGTCCCTCAAATTAAATTATACGGTGAACTCCACTCTTCACTCGAATCTCAAAATCTACATGAAATCATGATCCATGAAGCACGAAGCGGCAGATCCATCGTAGGCCTCGAAGGAGTTCTTAATTCTAACTCCGCAGGAAGAGTAAGAGATCATATCCGCTCGATAACCCATAAAGCGCCGCAAATAGGCGATGAAAATAATTTTTTTGGAATTGAAGAAGAGATGTCCTACTGCCTGAGCATTCTTTTCAAAACTCATAGCGAAGCTAAGAAATATAAAAACCAAAGCAACATAACCGGCCTTTCCGCCTTAATGCTCAAAAGTAAAAAAGACGTGAATCACTATCCATTTTTGAAAGAAGCTTTTGAAAAGTTTAAAGCACAAGAAACAGCACAAGGATTCCCCCATCACTCCAAAGTGTTCATTAACTACCTAAGCAATGATTTTTTTCCTCATAATCGAGACTCAGAAAAAAACCTCGAAACCCAATTAAAGGAAATGACTCAAGAATTCCCTAAAGCATTAGAAGCTTTTATTCTTTCAACAATCGAAACAATCAAATCAAAAAAAGACAAAGCTCCTCAGCACCTGCCTTCAGACGTCAAAGAGATCGCCCTCAACTACTTTAAAAGTGGTAACGATGATCAGGTTAAAAAAACACTTGTTCTCGAATGGCGAAATCTTCTATTCACTCAGAATATACTCAAAGCATACTGTGCAGCCCTTAGTAAAAAGAATCCTCCAAAAAAATTCCAAGTTGTTGTGGGAAAAGGTCACCTTCCAGGCTTAGAAAAACTTCTCAAAGAAAGCACTCAGTCAAATCACTGAGGATAAACCACGACGCCCTTGGTTTTCTCAGAAAGGATGTAATCGTAAAACTCTCTTTGTATCCAAGGCGGCATCTGCCAAACCTGTTCCATCTTTAATTTTTGTCTCATGGTTTGAAGGCCCCCAACGGCCCCCTTACCCAAACCTTGCAAGGTAATAAATTCTTTAATTGTTTGTTCGGAAAGATTACTTGCTAGATACGGAGTTAGCTTGAAAAGACTTTTCATCGCATCTTCAGGTAACTCTTTATTGTTAATCTTAACCTGAAACTCAGCAACTTTCTTTTTTACGGTCGGCACAGACAAAAGCAACATGGAATAATTTCGAAGCAAAAGCTCCAGCTTGTGGTACTCTTCTTGATTTATTTTTCCTGATTCAAAGTGGGTTTGTGTTAAGCGGGCCATCGTTCCTAGAACAGGTAACTGATTTTCTCGACCCTTAATCATTTTAAGTAACTCTTTTACGCTCAGCTCATCGATAAACTTTCGAAGTTGTAAAAAATCTTTTCGCGTAAATTTTTCGCTTCCATTTTTTTTCATCTCAGAAAAAAAAGTTGTCGCTCTAACTGTTTTTTGAGGATCATCTACAGATGGGACATTTTTAAAGACTGTTGTGAGACTCAAATTTGCCGACAAATCCGCCTCGGCAGCTTCTGCCAAAGCAACTCGTTCTGAATCTAAGCGTTCTAGAATATCGAAAAACTCCTGAGGATCTTTTTCATCAAGATATTTGAGAGAAACTTTATTTTCTAAAATTTTATTCTTAAATAACGAGTGACTGTGAACTTGACGAACATAACCAATCAGACCCTTAAGCATATCTCTATTTTCAGCAAGAGGGACAAAAATTTTATCGATGTCCTTGGGAACGTTGACAGTCGCTCCTCTATCGATCGCATTTACAAGAGATTCCGCAAAATAGTACGTATCGTTAAACGTTTTGGTGAGATCAGGACGAACGAAATAGGCAACGGTATCGAAATTATCGAGTGTTAAAAAATCACCTGAAGCCGGAAAAGTTGTTTTCGTCTCTTCGACTCCAAATTTAGCTGCAAATTTTCGAGACAACCCCTTTCTCAAGGGAGAATATCCCATAGGAAAAAGCTGGGAAACTTTTTCAAAAAGTGCGTCCCCTTCTAGGTGACTGATGTCAAAAAAGGAATTTGCAAAGCTCATACTTGCTAAGAAAGTACAAAAATAACCTTTGCGATTGTCTCCAGAGAAATCGTATTCAGATCCAATTTTTGACTCCGAAAAATCAGCAGCTTTTTTTCTTATCTCTAAGTTTTCAGCTTCTATTTTTTTTCGATCATTATATCGAAGAACAAATTGTTCATAATACTTATCTCGTCTTCGATAAGAATCTCCATAGGTGGGCCACACACCTTCTCCCATGATGGCTTCTACCACATGCCCCTCATTTGAATCACGTTGGCCACGGTAAACCCACATATGGGTTAAACGTCGTTCAGGATAGGTATACTGAGGTATAATGGCTGAAAAGTAATCAGAGCTCACACTCAGACTCACGTCGCCATCTTGAAAATCATAATCAGCTCTATTTTTGAGTGTCCATTCAGGATGTTTTTCATCTTTTTCTTCTCGAAACTTCCAAGTTCCATCTACCTGAGCGTCGAGCCAATAAGAAGTTGGATTACTTAAATGATACTGCTCAAGAGCAACATCAAAAATCCAGTTTAAAAGTTTTAAACTTTTTCGATACTCAGATCCATACTGAGGATCATGAATGTTTTTTAATCGATAAAGACGATACGGGACTAACTCTTCAATTACTTTCTTTGAATAAAAGAAAAGACCCTGCTTGGATAAACACTCTAAGAATTTATTTCGTGATGCTTTATCATCGGCAAAATATCCCAAGCAATTTTCTATTTTTGAGGGACGTTTATTTTGAAGCCATAAGGAATCGTTGAACTTAAGCAAAGCTTCGGGAGAAGTGCCAGATTGAGCAGCATATTCCTGCAAGGCCACACTTCCTCGAGCTCGAGCTTCTATTGAAGGTGAAAGACTCTGCTTTGAGCAGGAAATAAAAAAAATAAAAATAGTAAAAAAAACGAACAAAGAATTTTTTGATTTCATAAATTAACGGTTGAGAAAGCCTCGAGAAATGAGAACTGAGTTTTCGTGAGACTCAAGTATCATATAAGTTCTGAGCACTGTATGAGAGAGGTGCTCACTCTGTCAATGAGATTGGGATAAGTTACCAGACAAAAAAAATCAATAAATTCAGATACTTGTTATGCAAAAAAAGCAAATGGAACACTGTTGACATAGTGTTCCATTTGTGTGGATTGTTTTTTTAAATCTACTACTTCAAAGAGAATGGATAATATTCGACTTCAGCAGAAGCTCCAGAAGGAGGCGACGGAAATCTCCACTGCTGCAAACGCTTCATGAAACATTCAATCAGCGCATTGTCCCCCGTGCTGTTATCCATTTGCCTAACTTTCGCGACCGCGCCACCGCTGACAATTGTCCACGATAAAGCAATTTTACCAGCAAGATTTCCATTTCTTTGTTTAGCTTGCTGATAGCAAAACTCTAGTTCGTTAAAGTGTGCTTTAACCACACGATCAATCTCTTCTTTTGAAATACCTGCGCCTACAGAAATTCCACCTGACTCTGTAGATATAAGTGCAGGGCCATTACCAGGAATTCCACCTAAGCCACTTCCCTTAGCTCCTTGACCGAAACCTTTTGTTCCCAATCCGCCAACTCCCACAACAGGCTCCGTTCCGCCGCCACCCGAACCAGTTCCCTGTAAGCCTCCTCGAGGACTCACACCTTTCGCACTTTGCAGACCACCGCCCCCAAAGCCACTGAACTTCATCTCGAGATCATCGTTGCCGCCATCAGATCCGGAAAGCTTTGCAAGCTTGCTTGTAAGACCTGAACTCTTTAATGAATTCAAGAGACCATATTTGCTTACTTCGTTAGCCTTACCCTTGCCTGTTGCACTCTTATTTGTTGGGCCAGGTTGTTTGGTATCAGGACCCTTCACCTTAGGAGCAACGGTCACTCCAGTTTCATTTGGAGAATCCTTCACCCCACGCTTACCCTCTGGTCCAGGACTTCTCTTACCTTCTCCTTCATTTCCTCCCAACTGGTTACGTTGTTGATTTTTAATAGCGTCAGGAATGTTTTTCTTTTCTTCCAAGCCGACACCTGTTTTAGATTTATCCGCAACTTCCGTCACAGGCTGAGGAGGAAGAGCTTCTTTTTTAGCTTGATAAGTCTTGATTAAGATCTTTCTAAATTGCTCAGGAAATTCTTTTACTTCACCTTCAATAGGTTTTTGAAAAATCATACCCAAAGTGATCAAAAGAAAGACTGAAGCAAAAACAGTCACAAATAAACTCCAGAAAACAGGGTCCTTTTCTAAGACAGGACCTCTCTCAAGAGCGGGAGGATCCGGAACAAACATTAAAAAGAAATGAACGGTTCCTATTTTCACTTTAGCAATGTCGTTGCCACCAAGTTCAATTTTAGTCCGGCCACTTTTCACAAGTTCTTCACTTGTATACATATGACCATTGATACGGGCACTCATTTTCATTGCAGGGTGAAGATTCACCTCAACGCGACTTCCATTAATTTCAACAAACTTATATTTTTGAGGAATTGCTGAATCAGTTACTAAATAAGTTGTCTTGATCCCATCGCCTAAAGTAATGGTTTCTCGTCCTCTTTTGTAATGATCAATCGCAAGAATTGTATCTTCCCAATAC
>JBILWH010000255.1:0-2720 GCA_044370015.1 Bdellovibrionota bacterium
ATCTTTAATTTTTTCAGTGCTGATCTTAAGAGTTGTATAACGAGGCGCAAACTCAGAGATATCTGCTCGGTGAGTGGTGATTCCTTTTTCCATTTCATTCAAGATATGGAGACGACCTTCTCGCGCTTGCAACATCGCTTTTTGCATAATTTCGCGAGTCACACCTTTTAATTTGATATCCATTTGCACAGACGTGATTCCGCGTTTGGTTCCACAAACTTTAAAATCCATTTCGCCCAGGTGATCTTCATCACCCAAAATGTCTGAAAGAACAACAAACTTACCCTCTTCGTGCATCAAGCCCATTGCGATTCCCGCAACTGCTTCCTTGATAGGCACACCTGCGTCCATAAGAGCCATACTCGCTCCGCAAACAGTCGCCATGGAAGATGATCCGTTACTTTCAAAAATTTCAGAAACCACTCGAAGAGTGTAAGGAAAGCCTTCAGCTTTTTTAGGAGCAATTGTTTCGACGGCACGCTCTGCAAGCATTGCGTGGCCAATTTCACGACGTGAATTTCCACCAAAACGGCCCGTCTCACCCACCGAATAAGGAGGGAAATTGTAATGCAAAAGAAAACTCTTATTCCACTTGCCACGAACTGTATCAATCAACTGTTCGTCGTCAGAAGTTCCTAAAGTCACTACCACGAGCGCTTGAGTTTCACCACGAGTGAAAAGCGCTGATCCGTGTACGCGTGGAAGAACTCCCACTTCAACTTCAATCGGACGAACTTGTGTGTAATCACGACCGTCAATACGTTTTCCAGATTTCAAGGTAAACTGACGAGCATATTTTTTCTTAACTTCTTCATAAACAAAATCAACATGTTTTGCCCATGTCGACTCGTCCACTTCAACAGGTCTTTTACCTGTCACTGCTGATGCAAATTCTTCATAAGCAACATTCAACGCATTATAACGAGCTTGCTTTTCTTTGATTGCAAAAGCCTTTTCAAAGTGAGGCCACAACCAATCTTTTCCTTCTACTAACAAAGCTTCATCTTGCTTTGGAGGAGTGTAAGCGCGTTTTGTTTTGCCCGCTTTTGCTTGTAATTCTTTTTGTAACTTAATGAGAGCTTGAATTTGATCGAAACCAAAATACAATCCACCCAATAAATCTTCTTCACTCACAAATTGAGCTCCACCTTCGACCATGCAAAGCGCTTCAGAAGTCGCACTTACAAGGACGCTCATGTCACTTTTTTCAAGATCAGAAGTTGTTGGGTTAATCACATATTGACCATTGATACGACCCACACGAACTGTGGCAATCGGACAATCAAAAGGAACATCAGAAACCATCAAGGCTGCTGAAGCTCCTAAGCCTGCAATTGTTTCAACTTCGTTTTCGTTATCAAAAGAAAGTAACGTCACAACGATTTGAGTTTCGTGACGATATCCTTCTGGGAAAAGCGGACGCAACGGACGGTCCACCATACGAGCATTCAAAGTTGCCCAATCAGAGGGCTTTGCTTCACGCTTAAAAAATCCACCAGGGATTTTTCCTGAAGCGTAGAATTTTTCTTGGAACTCAATCGTCATGGGGAAAAAATCAACGCCTGGCTTTTGTTCTTTTGCGCTCACGACTGTCACAAGAGCAGAAGTTTCACCGTATTTGATGTAAACAGATCCATCGGCCTGCTTAGCAAAACGTCCAGTTTCAATAGATAATTCACGGCCGCCTATAACGGTCCGCACGGATACGGGCTTATTTAATTGTGTCATTTTTTATTTTGCCTAACTTTTTTTTATTAAATTAATTTCTTAAATTTAAATAAAGCGAACTTTACTTACGAAGTCCGAGATCTTTTACAACTTTGTTGTAACGAGCAACAGACGTGTTTTTGAGGTAACTCAAAAGACGACGACGCTGACCGACGAGCATCAAAAGACCACGACGAGAATGATAATCCTTCATGTGTTTCTTGAAATGACCAGTTAAGTTATTGATTCTTGTTGTCAAAAGCGCAACTTGAACTTCAGGTGAGCCTGAATCCTTATCGTGAGTTTTGAATGTTTGAATAGTTTTTGTTTTTTCCTCGTTCGTTATAGACACTTATCTATGCTCCTTATTTCAACTTTTTAAAATCTTTGTGAATCTATCGTGTTATAGGGGGACTTTCAACTAAAGCTTAGGGGATCTCCATTGAAATATCTCCAGCGTTGAGCGTCTGGAACCCATACAGCTTCCAAGGCCCCCAATGGGCTGAACTTCAGGCTTTCTGAAGTAAAAAAAGTCCCTAATTCTTGGCTGTCTTTAAAGACAAAGGATTCCTGAGCTTCTTTCATAAAATGGCCTATCCCTATGCGCTTCAAACCACTCAAACAAGCCTCATATCCGAAGAGCTCCCTAGCCCAATCCCGAGCAAAAGCTCGGATATAAGTACCAGACGAAACATGCACCCTAACTGTCCATTTCCAAAGGTTTTTTTCAACTTTTACAAGACTTAAATGATGGGCACTTAAGAGCTCAATCTCACAAGCTTTAAGCTCCACATCTTGCTGTTTTCGAGCCAGCTCGTAGGCTCTCACACCTTCTACTTTTTTCGCCGAAAAAAGAGGAGGAATTTGAGATTGTTTTCCGATTTTTGTTTGAAGAAACTTCTTAAGGTCTTCTTCTAGGGGAATTAAATCATCCTCTAAAACCCAAGGCTTTAAAGGAACTGAATTATCAAGAGTCTCGGTCGAAGCACCCAAAAGAATTTCTGCTTCATAAA
>JBILWH010000256.1:0-2716 GCA_044370015.1 Bdellovibrionota bacterium
TTGATGATTCGAGCAATGAATCAGTTTCGATCATGTTTGAAATGAAAAATGAAAACTATCAAACTGCAACTAAGAAAAAAAATGAGGACTTTTTTAGTGAACTTGATAAGGATCGTAACGAGAAGGGATGTGAGTACGCCGTTCTTGTTTCGCTTCTAGAGCCAGACAATGAGCTTTATAATGGTGGAATCGTGGACGTATCCCACAAGTTTAAAAAAATGTATGTTGTTCGTCCTCAGTTTTTTATCCCGATAATCACGCTGTTGCGTAATGCTGCTCAAAACGCGTTGAAGTATAAAGCTGAACTTAAACTTGTAAAAGCCCAGAATATTGATGTTAATAACTTTGAGTCAAAGCTAGAAGAATTTAAAAATGCTTTCGGAAAAAACTATGAATTAGCTGGTCATCGGTTTCAGGAGGCAATCGAAGAGATTGATAAATCAATTAACCACCTACAAAAAATAAAAGATGCACTTCTCGGAGCAGAAAGAAATCTTCGCCTTGCTAATGATAAGGCTCAGGATGTAACAATCAAAAGGCTAACGCACGGAAATCCGACAATGGCTGAAAAATTTAAGGAACTCAAGAAGACTGAGTGATGGTGGATACATCTGCAAAGCTATGATTAATAAATCCACTACTTAAAGCAATTTCCAAAAGGAGTTTTAGTTAAAGGAATGTGTGACGATACGTCAGAAGACTTAAGTATATCCAGTAAAGATATATGTGAATATGAGCAAATTAAACGTTGCGGAATATGCAAAAAACATAAACCTTTAAGTGATTTTTTTAAGCATAAAAATAAAAAGTTTGGCGTAAGGTTTGAGTGTAAGGATTGCTATAAAATTGAAACTGCTAAAGATAGATAAAAAAATCCTGAAAAATGGAAAGCTAAAAGACATAGAAATGGGTTGAAAGAAATGTACGGAATGGCAGTTGAAGAATATAATTCTTTATCAAATTTGAGAAAAAAACTTTTTGTAGATCATTGTCACAAAACGAATAAAATTCGAGGATTGCTATGCCAAAAATGTAATTTTTTGATTGGGTTAGCTAATGATTCTCCACAAGTTTTGAGTTTAGCAATTCACTATTTAAGAGAAGATTTAGATGTAATAGGCAAACTTATCGCTTAAGATAGTGAATAAATACAAATACTTAGCTCATACAAGAAAAGTTATGTAAACTGGGGGTTTTTTATTGAGATTTAAGCTGTTAGTACGAGCTCAGCAGTTTTCTATACAAATAAATATCCGCAGACTGTCCATCATCACCTAGAAACTCAAAACCTGTTTTTTCTAAAACCCTAATAGAAGCAACATTTGTTTTATAAACGGTGCCCATAAAAATAACTCGACCTTTAATATTTTCTTGAATTTGATTCATAAAAGATGACAAGGCTTCTGTTGCATACCCCTGCCCCCGATAAGACTCATCGACAACATAAGAGATAAAAATACGTTTTCTAATAAAATCAAAATCTGCCCCCAACAAGCCCATTAAGCGTTGGTCGTCTAATGAATAGAAAGCTAATTCATTAGACGCAACTTTTGGTTTTTTAGAAAGATGAACAAAAGAATTTCTCGCAATATTTATTATATTGAAGACAATCGAAGAAAAAACCATTTGGCGCTCAGAAGACATTTGTCCAAAAAAACTACCCTTTGAGGCGCCCAGTAAGTTTTCTGCCTGATCGATGTCTGCACTTTCCAAATTTTTAAAAAGTAATCTTCCTCTTTTAACGGGATATTCTTTTACTCGATTCATCTCTAAAAAGGCCTGCTCCAAAGGCTCCTTGCCCGCCTTAAGGAAGAAATATTTAACCGATCCCAGAATATTTTTACACGAAAAAGCCGCCTCAGAAGGCCTTACTGTCAGAATCAAAAGCAAAAGAACAACTTGTCTTGATTGCTTTTTCAGAGCAGAATTCTTAAAAAACACTTATCAACCATAACATAGGCAGAGTTATTAAGTTTACTAGATTTTGAGAGGTCACTAGAAGATCGTTTATGTCTAGGAAATTACTTGGAATTCTACTATTTCTTGGAGCCTTAAACCTTTATTCTAAAAACCAAATTTTACTATCAAATAAAGAATCAGACGCTATTATTCTAAAAATCAAAAATAAAATTCCCTCACTAAGACATGAAACGAGACAACTCTTAAAGACAAGCGACGAAATAACGCTCTTAAAACAGTACCTTGATTCCAAATACAAAAACGATCCAGACCTAAGAAGTTTATTCCTAACGATTAAAGATTCAAAAAAATGGACCTTTGATAATTTTATTGCGGGTACTTGGCCTCAAAAAGATGTTGTCACTCGAATTGACGAAGTCCTTCCTGAAAAACAAAAAAATCGAGATGAAATTTTAAAACTCTTTTCAAAGCTTTTAGAAAATTCAAATTTGCGTTTTGGATATGATGGATTAGAGCAAAACGGATGTGCCGCTCCAACGGCATTTTTATTAATCTTGGATAATTTAAAAGGGCGCGTCGACGGTATCGACCTTGTCCCCTGCCAAGAGTAAAATTAGCTTATGATTCTTTGGTTGATTGACCCCATCGAAAAACTCCCACTCGTTAGAGATTCATCACTTTTCCTTGCGTACCTCCACAACAAGATGGGGTACAAAAATTACTTTACCCACGAGCTTCGACTGAACAAAAACAAAGTAGAATGCGATGCCTTTCAGATGAATATTTCGCTCGATGA
>JBILWH010000257.1:0-2713 GCA_044370015.1 Bdellovibrionota bacterium
ACGATGTTAGATACAGGCTCGCAACTTACTCCAAAACCCTTCGTTGATTTGTTAGAAGACCAATAATAAATTTTTCCATCTTCTTGGCCCAAATAAACAACTGAATGTCCTGATTTATTCTTTCGGTTAAAGTTTACGAAATCACCAGCACAAGCCGATTCAAGTGAAGTAATTCTTTCACCAAATTTAATCAAGCGATTCGCATCACCAGCGCCCTCATAATTATTATTCCATGCGCCCCAAAATCCAAAGTTGTCGTTGTGTTGAAGCGCGAAGTTTTTCTTTTGTGCGTCGCTCATTTTATCAAACACGTTGTGCTTTTCAAAAACTTTCATAGCAACCGTATAAGTTGCTCCCGTGCAAAAACTTGTTTTTGCACGAGGATTCGAGATTGTGGTGGAACCCATTTTAAGAGTAACGTTTGTGGCTGAACCTTTGAGGCTATAACCTCCACCTGAGGGGATGGTTGAAATTTGCTCTAAAACATCTTTGTTATATTCTCCGCATTGAGGATCTAATTTTGTAGGATCTGCTATTAGATCAATAAACTTTTGTGCGCTCCCACAACCCCGCTTTACATTTTTTGATAAGCTTGAACTATAATCAGGGCTTGAGTGATCTTCTTCAGAGAAAGAATATCGGTGTCCTTTGTAATTGTCATACCCTCGAAAAGAACTCGTCAAAGATCTACAAGAGCTAAGAGTTATCAAAAGAAAAAAGAAATATATACTTCTCATTCTCTTAAAGTAACATTTATCGTGTTAGGACAGTGTTAATTTTTAAGCTCAAATGACTAATAAATAATCAGTTTTCTTAATTAATGAAGGGTCCGTCGTCTAATTTCTTTTCAGTAGGTTTTGTATCTTTAACAAGAGCTTGTCTTGCCCATTCAATTATTTCAAAATTTCCACCATCAACAAGAGCCTTTTCAACGTCACTTGATGAGGGTTGATGAGGAACTGAAATACGAGTTTCTGTTACTACAACATAAAGATTAGCTTTGTTAGCGTCTTTTGGATTGAGCATGATGTATTGAAAAATCACACGAATCGCAACCGTTGAAGTTTTTTCATCTCGAGCAAGTTCTTTAATTTGCGGCTCAACAGATTCATCAGCTGATTCTTTTTCATCTTTTAATTCTTCACGCTCTTTGAGAATCGCTTCGAAAACTTCTTTTGGCTCATGCCTCTTTTTTAGATCAGCGCCTAAAGTTGAAAGATATTTTGCATGATCTTTGGCAACAACCGCTTTGTAAGCCGCCTGCATTTTTTGATTAGCAGCGCTCATTACCTTTTGGGCAAGTCGAGGGTTTGAATCAAGAGTCTCGCTAATTCTTATCACAGAGATTGGATCTGGCATCTCTTTTGTATCAGGAGCATTGAGTGATTTTTTGGAAACTGCAGCATTTCCAACAAAAACAGCAAGAATCCAAAAACAAGAAAAAAAGAAGGTTGTATGAATTTTTCTATAAGTTTTTTGCTCCTGTGTTTTTTTCATAGACCTGTGCTTATAATCCCGCTCCTTGAAATTAAGCTTGATAAAAACTCTTAAAAAGAGGGTGGGACGCAAAGCGTTATCACTCAAGAGTGTTTCTTAGTTATAGAGTTATGACAGCTCTGGCTGAAGAATGCTCAAGGACAAGCTCTCTTTGCTTAGTTTCATCTTCACTGAAAATACGTTGTTTTTCTTGAATGCTCAAAGAGGGATTTGCATCATAACCCATTATCCACACATCTTTAAGATGATTTTCTGTAGGACAAAGATCTGCAAGAAATAAGTAGTTTTTATCAGTCCCTTCTACATAAACAATAGCCTGCCCTTTTGTATGACCATCTACTCTTCGAATGTAAAGCCCTGGTAGAACTTGTCTAAACTCCAACCACTTACAATCCACCAAAGTCAGCTGTCCTTTTCGAGCAGGAAGCTCCCAAATATTTTTTAAGTAACTTCCTTTTTCGCGCGTGTTTGGGTTTAGAGCATTTTCATAATTTGAGCGAGTGACAAAAATTTCAGCATTTTCGAAAGTAGAAAATTTTTCTTGCTTAGAATTTGAGGAAGTTAAAAAACCACAATGATCAAAATGCAAATGGGTCAGCACAACGTGAGTGATTTCTTGGGGTGTAATATTTAGCTGCTTTTTAAGAATTTCTTCTGCAGGAGAGCTTTGGAGATTATAAATTTTTTTAAGTTTCTCATCCCAATCAAGCCCCATGCCTAGGTCGACTAAAACTTTATGCTCGCCTCGTTCTAGGTACAATGAACGAAGAGCCAAAGGAATCCGGTTAATTTCATCGGGAACAATATTTTTTGACCAGAGCGGCTTAGGAATAATTCCAAACATCGCGCCGCCATCAAGCGCAAAAGAACCCCACTCAAAAATTTTTACTTTCCAAGCTTGCTTCATGACTTTCTCAGCCTAACATAAATGCCGTGCAAGCACCTCTTTCCAAAACGCCTGATTCAATATTTTTAGATGATGCTTTATTTATCGTTGATGCTTCTTCTTATATTTTTCGCGCGTACTACGGGCTTCAAACAAATCTTCAAGCACCTGATGGAACACCTACGCACGCAACGTTTGCGTTCGTACAAATGATTCGCGCTCTTGCAAATACCTTTAAAACAAAAAAACTCGTGCTTGTTTGGGATCGCAAAGAACCTTCCTTTCGTGCAAAAATTTTTAAAGATTACAAAGCAAATCGAAGTGCTCCTC
>JBILWH010000259.1:0-2708 GCA_044370015.1 Bdellovibrionota bacterium
ATCCTGCGTGATTTTGTAAACATGGGCGTGGCTGTGGGAACTGACCGTGGACTTGTTGTTCCCGTTCTTCGCAATGCCGACAAAATGAGTTTTGCGCAAATTGAGCAAAGTATCGCCGCTTTTGCCGACAAAGCTAAAAACAATAAACTGAGCATCGATGACATGAGTGGAGGAACCTTCACTATTTCAAATGGTGGAGTATACGGAAGCCTTCTTTCTACACCTATCCTTAACCCTCCACAAAGTGGGATTTTGGGCATGCACAACATCGTAAAGCGTCCGATTGTTGTGAACGATAAAATTGAGATTCGCCCTATGATGTATCTCGCGCTTTCTTACGACCACAGAATCGTGGACGGCAAAGAAGCTGTGAGTTTCTTGGTGAACATTAAAAAACGCCTCGAAAATCCCACAGAATTAAATTTAGATTTTTAATTTTAGATATCTAAGTTTAGACTTAATCCCTACTTATGCTAATTTAATGCGCGATGGAATCATTTGATCTCGTTGTGATTGGTGCAGGACCCGGTGGATACGTGAGTGCAATTCGTGCCTCACAACTGGGTTTAAAAGTTGCGTGTATTGAAAGTCGCAAAACCTTGGGCGGCGTTTGTTTAAATGTGGGATGCATTCCCTCAAAAGCCCTGCTCGATTCAAGTGAAAAGTTCGATGAGCTTTCTCACATGAAAAATCACGGAATACAAATTGAAAAAATAAAACTTGATCTCAAAAAAATGATGGAAAGAAAAAGCAAGGTCGTTGAACGCCTGACTGGCGGAATTGAGATGCTTTTCAAAAAAAATAAAGTCACTCGGATTGAGGGTAAAGGAAAACTCCTCAAGAATGACGGATCTCTCCAAAAAATTCAAGTCGATCTCAATGGAAGCTTAAAAACGATTGAAGCAAAAAACGTGATCCTTGCAACAGGATCGGCTCCCACTGAAATTCCTTTTCTCAAAGTGGATGAAAAAACTGTTGCGACTTCTACAGGTGCTCTTTCTTTTGAAGAAGTTCCCTCGCATCTTCTCGTCGTGGGCGGTGGCTATATCGGACTCGAAATGGGAAGTGTTTGGTCACGTTTAGGCGCAAAAGTCACAGTGATTGAATTCATGGATGCTCTTCTGCCCACAATGGATCAAGAAATCGTGAAAGATTTTAAAAAAACTCTCGAAGCACAAGGCTTGCTCTTTAAACTTGGCACAAAATGCACGGCGTATGAAAATAAAAAAGGCAAAGTTTTTTTAACTCTTGAAACAAAAGACGGAAACAAAGAAACCATCGAAGGCAGTCATGTTTTAGTAAGCGTTGGACGTACTCCTTATAGCGAAGGACTTGGTCTCGAAGATGTGGGAGTTTCAAAAGATGCGCGTGGTTTTGTTCAAGTGAATGATCGTTTTGAAACAAACGTTCAAAACATTTACGCAATTGGAGATTTAATCGGGGGAGCAATGTTAGCTCATAAAGCGGAGGAAGAAGGTGTCCTCGTAGCCGAACACCTTGCGGGCAAAAAAGGTCAAATCGATTACGCTCTTGTTCCAGGAGTGATTTACACAGATCCAGAAGTTGCATCGATTGGATTTACCGAGGAAGAACTTAAACTCAAAAACGTTTCTTACATCAAAGGTTCTTTCCCTTATCTTGGAAATGGTCGCGCGATTGCAATGGGTAAGCTTGGTGGGAAAATAAAAATTCTCGCACATTCACAAACTCATAAAATTTTAGGGGTGCACATCATCGGAGCACAGGCTTCAACTTTAATTGGAGAAGCGGTGATTGCCATGAGCAAGCGTTTAACATTAGAGGATGTCGCCCATGCTTGCCATCCTCATCCAACCCTAACTGAAGCCATGAAAGAGGCCGCGATGGCAGCTCTTGGCCACGCCATTCATATATGAAACTAGACCCAAGTCTTTTAGCTCTTGTAGGAACAGCTTTTTTTGCATTAATTATTTTCTTCATTTCTAAATTTGCAAAAAGCAAAAAGAAAATCGATCAAGCAACCTCTCTTCCCGAGCATTATGAGAGCGTATCAAATGAAACCTTAGCCACCCCCCTTCCCGCTAAGCTTTCTCCCTGGCAGAGGGTTCTTCAAAAAACTCGTGATCGTTGGTTTAGTTTTGGATCCAAGGAAGCCCGCATCAATCGCGCACAACTTGAAGAAGCTCTCTTGGGCGCTGATGTTGGATTTAAAGCCTCTCAAACCCTGCTCGATAAAATTGATTTCTCTAAAAAATGGGGAGAACTCCAAAACGATTTAGCTCGCGAGATATCCTCTGTTTTTAGTAACCAAGAAAATTGGCCACAAAAAAAGCACAGCCCTCACGTGATTCTTTTTGTGGGAGTTAATGGAGTTGGCAAAACAACAAGTATTGCAAAAGTTGCTCGTGAATTAAAAAATCGTGGTCACAGTGTTTTGTTGGCTGCGGGCGACACCTTTCGTGCAGCTGCAGCTGATCAACTCAAAGCGTGGGCTCAGAGACTCGATATCCCTTGTGTTGCGGGCGGCGACACCGCTGATTCCTCCTCTGTTCTTTTTGATGCGATCAAATCTGGAATCGCAAAAAACGTTGATTTTGTGATTTGTGACTCTGCGGGACGCCTACACAACAACGAGCAGCTTATGGAAAATCTTGGCAAAAACAAACGTGTTTTAGAAAAAGCTCTCCCCGGCTCACCTCACGATACAATATTAGTTTTAGAGGCCAACA
>JBILWH010000258.1:0-2708 GCA_044370015.1 Bdellovibrionota bacterium
AGTTATCATTTCTCGTAAGGTCCTTGAAGAAGGTGCCGCCGAGATATTTAGATAGATTCTCTTAACAAAGAATTAACGAAGCTTAACAAAAACTTCACTCTTCAAAGGCCCCTTATTGCTTAAAATAATGATATGAGCAAAAAGGATTATGCTGTTATTTTAAAAAAATACTCAAAGGTTTTAAATGGAGAAGAAGTCATATCTCCCACAACTTACGCTTTCCCTCAAAATAGAATTGGTGTTTTTATCGGAAAAGCTGAAACCGAAAAAAGTTATTTGCTAAGGTCAATCGGAGAATACGAGTCATTCGAACAGGGTGAGATTGAAATAAAAAACTCTTTCGCTCAAAAAAATGACAAAGAATATAAAAAAAAGGTTTTTCTTGTTTCTCCAAACATGGACTACCATTTGCCTTGCACACTTCAACAAATCCCAGGAATCCTTTCTCTATTTTATACAGAATGGAATTTTGAAACATTTAAGTTATGGCTAAATCACTTCAAACTTCCCGAAAATGTTATGGTTTCTAAACTAACTCGTATTGAAAAGGCAAAAACGTTAACCTGTATTGCGTTAGCAAGTGGAGCGAGCGTCCTTGTTTTTGAAGATATCGATTCTTATCTTAACATTGAGGAACAGCACAATCTTATTGCAACTCTAGAAGTAAAACGAATGATGGGGTGTACAGCCCTCATCGGAAGCAAACACATCACGCGATGGATGGGCTATGATTTAGATCTTTATACATTTCAGAACAAAAAACTTATGGTCATAGACACCGTAAGACTTCGAAAGAAAATAGCAAACATAGAAGAACCCTATGCGATTCCAAGCAGTGAGCAATGGAAAGAATCATCTTTTGGAGATAACAAAACAATTACACGCACCATCATTCCACGATAGTTTTGAAAGAGATTGCAAAATTAAATCTTGCCTTGAAAGAAATGCCCGCTTTATGTTGGGTTTATGACACAAAAAATTTTAATCGAAAAAAAAGGTCATACAGCTGTTCTAACTCTCAACAACCCTTCTGCGAATACTTTTGATGAGGAATCCCTAACTTATCTTCCCAAAGTTGTTCAAGAACTTGAAAACGACAAAAATATTTATTCGCTAGTGATAACAGGCCGGGGAGAAAAATTCTTTTCTGCAGGAGCTGATTTAAAAATGTTTTCATCTGGGGACAAAAGCCTTGCTTCTAAAGTTGCGAATGTTTTTGGTGTTGCTTTTGAATGCTTATCAAACTTTAGAGGTGTAACGATCGCAGCCATTAATGGATATGCTATGGGAGGTGGTCTTGAAGTTGCCCTTGCTTGCGATTTAAGAATTACAGAAGAACATGCCGTTCTTGCGCTACCAGAAGCAACCGTTGGACTTTTACCTTGTGCAGGAGGGACTCAAAACCTCACGCGTTTAGTTGGAGAAGGCTGGGCCAAGAAAATGATTCTCTGCGGAGAAAGAGTAAATGCTGTTAAGTCTTTAGAAATTGGACTTGTTGAAGAAGTCGTTGCTAAAGGCAAAGCCCTTGAAAGAGCTCTTGAACTCGCAAGCAATGTCGAGAAACAAAGCCCCATTGCTGTTTCCTACTGCAAGCGACTCATTCAAAACACACGTTCTCACTTTCATTGCCAAGGCCTTCCTTTGGAGAGGGAACTCTTTGTTAATCTTTTCAATACTGAAGATCAAAAAGAGGGCGTTAATGCTTTCTTAGAAAAAAGAAAAGCTATTTGGAAAAACGCGTAAAGCTAAATTTTTAATTTTTGAAAAATCTTCTCAGGAATGATTTTAATCACCAGCATTATCAAGAACCAAAACCTGGGCAAGTAAACAACAGACTTTTTATTCTTAACTGCCCAATCAATTCCGCGTGCAATACGCTCAGGCTTGACCCAAAGAATTCCTTTCTTAAACTCTCTCGTCATAGGAGTGTCAACAAATCCCGGCTTTACCGTTATGACAGATACTCCAAATTTGTACATACGTTGCCTTAATCCCGAACAAAAAGCGCTAAGTCCGGCCTTCGAGGAACCGTATACATAGTTTGAGGCTCGACCTCGATCTCCAGCGACTGATGAAATAACAACAATTATACCTGATCGTTGAATTTCAAAGTGCTTCGCCACTTCATGGAGAAGACTGGCAGTACTAGTAAAATTTGTAGAAATAATATTTTCAGTATGAGAAAAATTATTTTCTGCTAAAGACTGATCTCCTAAAATTCCATGAGCGAAAAGAACAAGGTCAACCTTTTCTTTTTTAGAAAAAAAACTTGAAACCAGGCCCTCGTGAAGTTTCGTTTCATTCAAATCTAGACATAAAACTTGAATCTGCTTAGAGCCACGAATCTCTAAATCTTGCTTTATTTCTAAAAGTTTTTGCTCATTCCGAGCAATCAATAAAAGATCATCTCCTCTAAGAGCACAAATCCTCGCAAAACGTTCTGCAATTGCAGATGTCGCTCCAAAAATAACAATTCTACTCATAACTCAACTCTCCTTGAAAAATCAGATGAAAAATTAGGATCAATGAATTCTTTAAATTTTATCCAATTTGGAAATGAAGCTCTAAAAGTATCCCTAGACATTCTTGCATCTTTTCCAGGATAAACAGCACCACCACTACTAACGACCCAATCATCAAATTTATCTAATACTTTAAAAATTTGAGGGCTATTTATACCAAGATCTAAAGCTAAGGTGATTCCAGGC
>JBILWH010000031.1:0-8837 GCA_044370015.1 Bdellovibrionota bacterium
ATTATTGCTAAAAAGAATTCGAGCATCATTCACCCCTATAATCTTTCCAGTTTCATTAACCGAAGGGCCGCCACTCATTCCCTCATTTAAAGGAGTTGAAACATGAACAATTTGATAGGGTCCCGACTCAAGAAGCCCATTGTAAACCCCCTCGATTAGGCTCATGTTGATATCATGTGGAAGACCCAAGGAAAAAACTCGATCACCTTTTGAAGGTGTCGTTTTTTCTAAAATCACTTGAGACGGAAACTCTTTATCAACTTTTATAAGAGCTAAGTCATCGGCAACACTAAAATTAATTAGTCGAGCTTCAATGTTTTTATTATTTTCTAACTCAACAACAATTTTCCACTGCTCTCCGGGCTGCATGACAAAATCCGAAATGACATGGTAATTCGTCGCAATAATTCCAGACTTGTGAACAACAAAACCACTTCCGTAAGATGACTTAGGAGACGTTAAAGAATCAGCCGCTTTTACTCTAAGCATGAGGGGCTTTAATTGATTAAAAACATTTTTTCCTTGATTATTTTCAGCTTTCACCAAAAAACAAAGAAAGTAAAAAAACAAAAATTTCTTCATGAAAAAAGTCCTTCTTTCATAATACGCTCTTTTAAATGCGTGTACCGAGGCTGTTCTTGAAAATTTTTCACCGCTATTTGAAAAGCTTTTCTAGAACCAACCAAGACACAAAGTTTCTTAGCCCGAGTAACCGCTGTATACAGTAACTTACGCCTAAGCATTCTGTAGTGTTGAGTGGAAAGAGGAAGCACGATCGCCCCAAACTCCGATCCCTGGCTTTTATGAACCGAAAGCGCATAAGCAAGACTAAGAAGATTTAACTCTTCAAATGAAAACTTCACTCGATGGCCTCTATCAAAAGACACAATAAGCTCTTCTTCATCTAAATCCATAGAGATGATATTTCCTAAATCACCATTAAAAATTTCTTTTTCATAATTATTCTTGAGGACCACCACGCGATCCCCAAGGCCCCAATAAAGCTCTCCTCTTTTTAACTTTTTTCGCGGTTGAGGATTTATTTTTTCCTGGAGATCAAGGTTGAGCTGATCAATGCCCAATATGCCCTTATACATTGGAGACAAGACTTGAATGTCAGAATCTTGAATTCCAAATTTTGCAGGAATTCTCTGAGTCACAAGTTCAATAATTTTTTCTTTAACAGATTGAGGATCTTCTTCTTCTATAAAATAAAATTCCTCACCTAAAGTTTTTTCGCTTAGAAGCTCTCCTGAATTTATACTATGAGCCGCTTGAATGATCCCACTCCCTGCTTTTTGCCTATAAACCTTATCTAATTTTGAAACTGTAAAATCACACTCAATAAGATCATGAAAAAAGTGTCCGGCACCTACGGGAGGCAGCTGATCCCTATCTCCCACAAACACAACTTGTGCATCTCGAGGCAAAGCTCTAAAAATCTCACGAACAATTGAAAGATCAAGCATGGAACTCTCATCACAAAGAAGAAAATCCACTTCTAAAGGATTCTCTTGATGATGCTGAAAGCCCTTTGTCACCGGATCGTACTTAAGAAGCCTATGAACCGTGGAAGCTTCTCGTCCACAAAGCTCTTCAAGGCGCTGAGCAGCTCTCCCAGTCGGAGCACAGAGAGCGACTCTTTTGCCTTGAGCAGCCACCATGGCAACGAGAATTTTGGTGAGTGTGCTTTTGCCCGTTCCAGGACCTCCCGTGATCACACTAATTTTCTGTTGAATAGATCGAAGAAGAGCCTTTCTTTGTCCCTCACTTAATTCAAGTGAAAATTTATTTTCAAAATGAGCCAGCATTTCCTCTTTAAGGGGAGAAAAATCACCTTTAGTAAAAGATATAATTAAATCCGACACTTCACTCTCAAGTCGGTGAAAAAACGGAAGGTAAATTCTTTGATCTTCACGAATAAGATTTGCTTCTGAGGGAATTCCCTCAAGCTCAAAGCTTAAAAGTGCTTCCATATTTTGGAGAAGCTCTTCTTCAGGTAGGTAAAGATGGCCCTCTAGCGAGCCTTGTTGAAGAATATAATAGAGTGCAGCCTCAATTCTCTCTTTAGAATTTTCTTTAATACCCAACTGCAAAGCAAGTTCATCGACTGTTTTAAAGCCTAGACCATCCACTTCACCTACCAATCGATAAGGATTAGATTTTAAAATCTTAATTGTGTCTAACCCGTAAAGCTCAACAAGTTTTTTTGCTTTGGAAGTTCCCAATCCATTACTTTGAAGAAAACTCATCACTTCCGCATGCGCTCCCTGCTCCCTTAAGGCTCGAGAGGCTTTGAGAGCTCGCTTCATACCCAATCCCGCTATTTCTGTTAAACGCGCAGGCTCCTCAGAAATCACCCTTAGTGAATCTTCTCCAAAAAGATCGACAATTTTTTGAGCATATCCCTCACCTATACCAGATAAAAAACCAGACGAAAGAAACTTAGCAATGCCTTTTGAAGTTTTAGGATTTTCAACAATGATTTTTTCAATTTTATACTGTGTTCCCCACTTTTTATCTTCAATGGCTGTGACATCTGCAAAAACGCTTTGCCCCTCAACTAAAGGTGGACAAAAACCCACTAGAGTATGAATTTTTCCAAGCGTATCTTTAATTCTTAAAACTCCGTATCCATTTTCTGGATTCGAAAAAACAATTCGATCTAAAATACCTTTAAGATGAATCATTCATCAAAAAGCGAAGCCTGTTGCTTGGGGCTTCGCTTTGAAACTTTCTTTTGAGTCTTGGTTTTTGAATCCTGAACCTGCCAAGAATCAAAAGTTTTTGAAAAATAACTTTGTTTTTGTCTCAAATTTTTGAGAGTTGATTGAAATTCAGATTCCAACTCTTGCTCTACTGATCGAATATTTTTTTGTTGACTAAAATTCCACGCTTTTTCTGACCTTAGGAGAATAATTTCTTTTCTTAACTTTTCGATTTTCTCACTAAGATGATCTGCCTGGGCCAAAAGACTAGAATAGGCTAGCGAAGGGACTTCTTTGCTAGAAAGGAGATGCTCCTCTAAGCGTCGAAGCTCGAATATGTCATTTTCAGCATAAGCAAGCTGTACTCTAACCCACAAATCTTTTTCTGTTTCAATGAGCCCCTCTCCCCTTAAATCAGGATGTATCGCACGAATAATCCGTCGATAAATTTCTTTTGCTTTAGTTTCGGCACATTTTTTTTGAGAAGGTGTCCTTACAAAAGGCTCTTCTGCAAATTCCTTACTCTTTTCGGTTTCTGAGCTAGTTTCTTGGTGATTCGTGTAAAATCCTTGAGCGGAACACTCTTGATAAACTTTTTGAGGATCTACGTTAAGCTCAATACTCATTTGAAAAGTTTCTTCGACTTGAGCTCCCATTTCTTGAACCTTTTTTTCAAGCTGAGAAATCTCTTCAAGCTGACTTGCAAAATTTTGGCTCACCCAGGCTTGATACTGCGGAAGGTCACGAGAAAAATAGTCATGAATCAAAGCCTCAACACCTTGAAGCTCGCATGAAAGCTCCTTGAGCTCTTTTTCAAGAGCTTTTCTCAAGGGTCTTTCATCAATCCACAGTAATTCCAACATAGTGATCTGCCCTAAGAATTAAAGTGTAAAGCCCTGTGAACTTCAAGAGGGCAAACAAGAGTCTCTAAGTTGTTGCCAAGACGCGGCTTTTGGGCGAACTTTTAGGGGACGGAGGTTAATTTTTAATGGAACTCAATCGACTCATTGACCATACCCTTCTCCGTGCGAATGCTCGAGAAAAAGAAATAGTCCAACTTTGTGAAGAGGCTCGAAAGTATAATTTTTATTCTGTCTGTATTCACATGAAGTGGCTTGAATTGTGTACTTTTGAATTAAAATATTCGGACACTCTTCCCATAACCGTTATCGGATTTCCTTTGGGAGTTGCCCCTCTAAAATTTAAACAAAAAGAATGCGAAGAGGCCCTCAAGCTTGGAGCACGTGAGATTGACATGGTGATAGACCTTGCTCCAGTTTTTGAAGGAGAATGGAAAAAAGTTGAAAACGAAATCAAATCGATCTCAAAACTTTGCAATGAAACTCCCCTTAAAGTAATTATTGAAACAGCCTATCTTAATCAAAATCAAATTGCTGAATGCTCAAAGTGTTGTGATTTTGGAGGAGCGGCTTTTGTGAAAACCTCTACGGGCTTTGCACCGAGTGGCGCCAAAGAAGAAGACATCCTCACTATAAAAAAGCACTGTGGACCTCTAGGAATTAAAGCAAGCGGAGGAATCAAATCCTTTAAAGAGGCTGAAAAACTAATTAAAGCGGGAGCCTCTCGAATTGGATCAAGTGCAAGCGTATCAATGATTGAAGAATGGAAAGCCTTGCATACCCTATGAAAAAAATTTCAAGAATTATCTTAATTGTCATGGACTCTGTTGGAATTGGAAACGCACACGACGCAGAAAACTACGGCGATACTGGGGCTAACACTCTTGGAAATATCGCTGAGTGGGCTCGAAAAAATCAACTTTCTCACCAGCTTCCTACCCTTACTCGCTTGGGTCTTGGCAGACTCCTTAGTGCATACAAAACAGATTTTCCCTACATTGGTGCAAGCGCAAGACTAGAAGAAATTTCAGCCGGAAAAGACACAACAACTGGGCATTGGGAAATAGCAGGGACCCCTCTCCAGGAAGCCTTTTCTTTTTTTCCAGAAGGTTTCCCTGAGGAACTTGTAAAAAAATGGTGCGAACAAGCAAAGCTTCCAGGAATTTTGGGAAATAAAATGTATTCCGGAACAAAGGCCCTAGAGTTGTTTGCAGAGGAACACATAAAAAGTGGAAAACCTATTCTTTATACAAGTATGGATAGCGTTTTTCAGGTTGCCGCCCATGAAAATCATTTTGGCCTAGACCGTCTTTATCAAATTAGCGAAATAGCTCGCGAACTTACACGAGACATGCGAATTGGCCGAATTATTGCTCGGCCTTTTATTGGAGATAATAAAGAAACCTTTAAAAGAGTTTCCGAACACAGAAGAGATTTTAGCCTTGAGCCCCCTCTTCCAAATCTTATTGACTTAGTGGCAAGACATCTTCCTGTCGCTACAGTTGGAAAAATAGACGACATTTTTTGTCACCGATCCATAAAGTTTAAAAACCATACTGGAAATAACACCAAAACAGGTGAAGCCCTCGTTGAATTTTTAAAAAATCCCGACCTTCAAAAGTCCTTTATTTTTGCGAATTTTATTGATTTCGACCAGGACTATGGCCACAGAAGAGACCCCGGGGGATATCTTCAATGTCTTAAAGAATTTGATGCTTATATTGAAAAAATTCTGCCTCAACTTAATGAGAACGATTTACTTCTGATCACAGCAGATCACGGAAACGATCCAACCTTTAAAGGGACTGATCATACCCGAGAAAACGTTCCGCTTCTTTGCTACTCTCAAAACCCCGCTTTCCAAGCGACCTCATTAGGGCAAGCAAGGGGTTACTTTCACATTACGAAATTAATTTTAGAAAGCTTTGGTTTTGAAAAAGAAATTTCTAAACTTTCATCTCTAAACAACACTCAATCTTTTGCCTCTCAAATTTGGGGCGCTTCATGATCGTTTCTGAAATCATTCGCAAAAAAAGAGAGGGCCTCGAACTTTCTCAAGATGAAATCGATTTCATTGTTTCTGGAGCTGCTAAAGAAAACATTCCCGATTACCAACTCAGTGCCTGGCTTATGTCTGTCTTTTTTCAAAGCATGTCCGAGAAAGAAACTCTTTTTCTTACTCAAGCCATGAAAAACTCTGGAGAAAGTTATCACTGGAAAAAAATTAATCCAAAGCTGAAAAACTATGCCCTCGTCGATAAACATTCCACGGGAGGTGTGGGCGACAAAGTCAGTCTCATCATCGTGCCTCTTGCAATTGAGCTAGGCATAAAAGTTCCTATGATGAGTGGTCGTGGCCTCGGACACACGGGAGGAACCGTCGATAAACTTCTCTCTATTCCAGGTTTTAAAATGGATCTTGCTCCCGAAAAAGCTGCCCATCTTCTTGAGGAAGTCGGAGCGTGTATGCTTTCTCAAACAGACAAACTTTGTCCTGCCGATAAAAAGCTTTATCATTTACGCGATGTCACGGCGACTGTCGAAAGTTATCCACTCATAACAGCCTCAATCGTTTCAAAAAAATGGGCTGAAGGCTGTGAAGCGATTGTCTTTGATGTGAAATTTGGTGAAGGCGCTTTTATGGAGACCAAAGAAAAAGCTGAAACACTCGCTCAATGGCTCATCAAAGAAAGCAAGCTTGCAGGACTCAAAGCAAAAGGGCTTCTCACAAGGATGGAAGAGCCACTGGGAACATGCATTGGGAATGCCCTAGAAGTTGAGGAAAGTGTTTGGATTTTAAAAAATGAATATCCCTCTGCTCTTCATAAAGAATTAGCTCATGATCTTCAAAAGCTTTGTTGTCAAACAGCTGCTCAAATGGCGATTTTGGGTGGAACTCGAAGTGATTTTGATAAAACAGTTAAAGAATGTGAAGAAATTCTTGCAAGCGGAAAAGCTTATTCACATTTTGACAAACTCGTTTGCGCCCAAGGCGGAAAAGACCACTGGTGGAAAGAGCTTCCTCGTGCAAAAACAATTGAAGTCAAAAGTAATGATGAGGGTTTTTTAACCGATATTCAAGCACGAAACCTTGGACTTCTAGGACTTGAAATAGGAATAGGACGAAAAAAAATGGACGACAAAATCAACCCCTCTTCAGGAATAGAAATTCTAAGTGGCGTTGGAACTCAAATAAAAAAAGGCGATCTTCTTGCTCGTATTAGATGCAACGATGATTTAGATAAAAAATTTCTTAACAAAATTCTTGAGTGTTTTGTAATAGAAAATAAATATCCTGCAAAAAAGGGAGACCTTCTATGGAAAATTCTGCATTAAAAATAAAAGAGTGGTTCAGATCACAAAAAATTGTTCTTCCATCTTTACATGTTGTCTTAGGCTCCGGCCTTGCTTCTTCTCTTGATGGTTTTGACAAAGAACATCTTGAGAAAAATAAAAGTGATTGGAAATTAAAAGGGATTCTCCACTTTAGCGATATTCCTGGAATCAACCCTTCCACCGCGCCTGGACACTCAGCAGCTTTTAAGTTTTATGAAAAAAATGGAAAAACGCTTAGCTTTCAAACCGGGCGTCTTCACGGTTATGAGGGACATACTCCCCAAGCTGTGGTGAAGCCTCTTAGTGTTTTATGTGATCTTGGAGTTCAAAAATTTATCCTCACAAATGCTGCTGGATCCTTGCAAGCTCATATGAAAGCGGGAAGCGTGATGATGATTAATGATCAAGTGAATTTTACGGGTCTCAATCCACTAACTGGCCCCAATGATGAATCTAAAGGACCCCGCTTTCCCGATATGAGTCAATGCTATAGCCCACGTATCAACGAAATCATTAAAAAAAATCTTCTTCAAAACAACGTCGTTGTTCATCACGGAACTTATATTGGAGTAAACGGTCCCTGTTTTGAAAGTGCCGCTGAAGTTAAACTCTTCTCAAATTGGGGAATGGGTGCCGTAGGAATGAGTACCGTCTTTGAAGCCATTGCTCTTCGTCATCGAGGAAGCGAAGTCGGAGGATTGTCTTTTCTTGCAAACATGGGAACAGGGCTTGCTGAAAAAGCTCATGAAAAACTCTCCGGAGACGAAGTTTTAGAAGAGGGGAAAAAGAAAGCTCCTCTTCTTTTATCCGCTATCTTTAAAAGTGCAGAAGAGTTAATTTAATAATTGTGAAAAAATTTGATCTAGGTATTTTATGTGGCCAATTTCTTTCGATGAAAGATAACGAAGCTAAAATTGAAAAAAACGTATTTTTAGGAATCAAAAAAGAAAAAATCCTCTTTGTGGGGACTGAAAATAAAAAAGAGGAATGTGAAGAATTTATTGATGCACGCCAAAAGCTCGTGATGCCTGGACTTGTAAACTCTCACGCTCACCTTCCAATGCAACTTTTTAGAGGTCTTGCCGATGACGAACCCTTTGATGTTTGGCTTTGGCAGCATATTCTTCCTCTTGAAGCAAAACTTGTGAATCCTGAATTTGTCAGACTAGGCACCCAAATGGCCCTCCTTGAGGCTTTATCTTTTGGAATCACAAGCATTTATGACATGTATTATTTTGAAAATGAGATTGCCGACGTTTGCCTTTCATCAGGAATGCGTGCTGTTGTGGGAGAAACTTTTGGCGATTTTCCCGCTCCTGACAATAAAACTCAAAATCGAAATGACCTCAAAATTGTGCAAACAATGTTTGAAAAGTACGGGACTAATCACACACACATTCGCCCTATCCTTGCCCCTCACGCTCCTTACACATGTAGTGACTCAACCCTTCATCTCGTTCGAGATTTTGCACTTAAAAATAAAATGACAATCGGAATTCACGTCTCTGAGACAAAAGGAGAAGTTGAAAAAAGCCTCCAAGAATTTGGTAAAAGCCCCGTAAAAAGACTTCATGACTTAGGTATTTCTGAAGCTCCTTGTATTTACGCCCACTGCGTTCACGTGGATGACGGCGACATCACCCTTATGAAAGCAAAAAATGTTCGTATTGCACACAATCCCGAAGCCAATATGAAACTAGGCTCTGGTGCGGCACCTGTTCCCAAGTTTATCAAAGCAGGAATTCCTACAGGACTTGGAACAGATGGAGTTGCGAGTAACAACGACTTCAATCTTTGGAAAGAAATGGACTTTGCAGCTAAGCTTGCAAAACTTTCAAATTCCGACAACACAGCCATGACAGCAAGCGATGCACTCAGGATGGCCACTTCAAAAGGAGCAGAAGTTTTAGGCTTTGAAAAAGCTGGGCAGCTC
>JBILWH010000260.1:0-2694 GCA_044370015.1 Bdellovibrionota bacterium
TGCTCAAAAGCAAAAACTTGAAGAACTTTTTAAAAAACTTTACGAAAGAGATAAACAACTCGCTCTTGAATCTCCCGAAAAAGCATCTGATTTTTTAAAAAAAGCAGGAATCAATGTCGAAATTGAACAGAGCGAAAGTAACGAACAAAGCGACAGAGCCCTTGTTAGCTTGTCACCAAAAAGTCTAGATGAAGAATTTCGATATGATATTAGGACTTCAAATCAAGACATTAGAAACAATCGCCTCGAGCAGAAGAGGAAACTACAAAGACCCTTTGCAAAAACTATTTTTGGGCAAAGCGAAGGCGAAAAATGGGATCTCTTTGAGCATAGAGACTCCCTTAGATCTCTTGAAGTATTAAGGTACATAAAAGAACTAGAAAATAAATTCCTAGAAGAAGACGCCCTTGCAATTGCTGATAAATCACTTTCTGAACAATACGGTGATATTCACACAAGCACAATGCCTCCACGTCCTAGTCGCGAAAGACAAGTAAATTTAACGACTAAGGAAGGTGAAAGGTTCAAAGAAAACCTAAGTCTCCTTCAAAATTCAATAGACTCTCTTGGGGAAGATCGCAAAACCGGAGAAGTTCTGCCAGAAGCTCAGCTAACACCTCAAGAACGAACACAACTCAGAGACGCAGCTCTAAAAATACTCACTAAGAATGGAGAAAACAGTTCAAACGCACAACACTTAGGCGATCACTTGAACCTACTTAAAAACCCCACTGTTGCTGCAGAACTGAAAAAAGCCGGAATAGACATAGAAGACGCTAAACTTCTTGTACTTTTGCACGACCTTGGCAAAGAATACGATCAACTACCCCAAGAGTACAAAGAGACAATCGAACAAATTTTCCCCAAACCTAAAAATGGAGCGCCTGATTCACAATTTCTAAATCGAAACATTATGGCTCATGAATTTGGGTCAATGGCTATGATCGATAGACTATGCGCAGACCAAAACATTGCTCCTGCGAAAAGAGATCGGCTCAAAGCACTTATTGCAGGCCACAACGCTGGTTACGGCAAACTTGGAGAAGGTTTTCATTTTTGGCAAGAAATGTGGCCCAAGTTTGCTAAAGAAATGAGTGATAAAGGTGCGAGTGTTCCAACTGAATACCCAGCTCTTAAAAGCACTCTTTTAGGACAAAATCCCTTAACAATAGTTCTGACAGCAGCAGATCGACTTGCTTCGAAAACCTTGGCTTCTCAAGAAAAGTTTGCCGATACTCTTGTTAAAACTGGTAAATGGAATAATCAATCCCTTGCCGATCAAATGGCCAATTCTTTAAAAAACGTTCAAAGTGAAGGTGACAAAGTTTTATCCAAACTGGAAGCCTTTAGAGGAAAAGACTATGAAGGCTTAAAAAAAGCAATCCAAGGACACTTTGGAGAAGCTGATCAAAACCTAGCTGTTTTATCTGAAAGACTCCCTCAAATGGCCTCAGGAACCGGTGCTTACAAAGATCGTCCCGCCCTGAGTGAAAGTGAAAAAAAAGACTCTGTCGTTTATTGCCAAGAAAAACTTAACTCTAAAGGCAACAAAGAAAGAACTTGGTTCAGAATTGATTCAAGCGGTAAAGTCTTTCGCTTTGAAAAGAAACTTCTTGGTTTTAGCGGCAAATGGGTAGAAGCCACAGAAATAAGCTCATCAGCAACAGGCCCGTCATCACCTACACAGATTCTGTTTGGAAAATTTATCTATCCCGACCTTGGATACTCCGCACCAAAACTATCAAAAGATCTTCTTTAAGCAATCTTACTATTAAGAGTTATTAAGGAGTCGACTCAAGCTTCGTAAATTAATCCAAGCCTCTAAGTTCTTAAGACCAGAACAAAATAGGAGGTTCTTTACATATGTTAAAAATTACAAAAGCCCTTACATTAGCGGCCCTCAGCACAGGCGTTGCAGTTGCAGGTGCAATTGACGCAGGAAATTCTGCTATTGAAAACACTCGCATCGCTGCGATCAATCTCAATAAAACTCTTGGAGTTTCAAAAGGTGGTGCTCTCAAAAACACTGGAGATACTGCGGTTGCGATCCTAGATAAGCAAGGCAAACTTATCCAAGTTATTTTCTCTGGAACAGAAGCTAAAAAACTTTGGAACGCGAGTGTTGAAAAAGCAAAAGCTCTTCATGAAGCAGGCATCAATGCAACAAGTGGTGTTGGGATAGACGTCACAAACCAAGCTTTTGATTACACAGAAAAAGGTGTGGCCATCACTGGCGGAGCGGCACGCTATGCTGTGAAGATGTCTCTTGGCTCAATCGAAAAATTAGGTGGTGGAACAAAAGTAGGCGAATACACACTTGTTCCTTTGGGTGCCCATTCAGCCAAAGCTGTAAACTGTGCTGTCGACTACGTTCTTGACGATGCTCACACCGTTATTTCAATCAGTAAGAGCCTTGTGACTGAATCACACAATCTTATCCGATCTATCCTTAAGCTCTCTCTTTCTGGAGCAAAAGACGCAACTATTGGAATTGGCAAAACAGCTGTCAACGCTCCTATCAAAGTTGTGAATTCACTCAGCAAGATCACAGGTCTCTTCGGATACGAATACGAGATTCCAACTATCAAGTAATTTTGAATTTATTTAAATTTACTGAAATATAACCAAAAAAAGAGAGGCGGTGGATTTAACTCCACCGCCTCTCTTTTTTTATTTGTTTATTTGTATAATGCT
>JBILWH010000262.1:0-2681 GCA_044370015.1 Bdellovibrionota bacterium
AAAGCAGCATCAAAGGAAAAGACGGTGCAGAGCTCACGAATTCGTTACAGAAATCAGAATCAAGCTTTGAAGGTGTTGCAAGCGTATCGATCACATCATCGATAAGCTGAAAGGCGACACCTAAGTGATGTCCAAAATCAAAAGCTGCCTTGATGAGGTCGGTCTGGCCTGTGGCCCATGCACCAGTTTCTGAGCACCAGGAAAAAAGAGAGGCTGTTTTTAGCTTTGCAATTTGAAAAATTTGTTCGGATTTAAAATTCCGAGTGCTCACAATTTCTTTTTGTAGAATTTCACCTTCGACAAGTTGCTGAATTGTTTTTGCAAGTTTCTGACTTGGATAGAGAAAAGCACGTTCCATGAGACGAGCAAAAGCTTCGGCGTAAACAAAGTCTCCCACGAGAATTGCGATTTTATTTCCGTGTAAAATTTGTGCGCTTTGCATTCCGCGTCTTTCAGGAGATTCATCGATCACATCGTCATGAAAAAGTGTTGCTGTGTGAACAAGTTCTGCAACAGCTCCAAGTTGGTGAAGATCGTCTGCTTTAAGGTCCTGAAATAGACCATATTTATTTGTGTCTGATTTTAATCCTAAGGATTTACGAATACTTTCAAAAGTTGCCAGGAGAAGCAGGGGGCGAATGCGCTTGCCGCCAGCACTCACGAGACGAGCTGAAAGTTCAGCTGGGTAAGTTGTAAAACTGTTCAGACGCTGACTAAGGCACCCTTCTACAGCCTGAAGATGTTGATCAAGGAAGCTATGGCCATCGCTGCTCTCAGTAAGAGTTGAGAAAGCCTTTGAAGGCTTTGAGGGGTGAGTCACTAAGTTCATGTTTTTGTTCCCGCTTTTAAAAGGCGGTCCTTATTGTTTAAGACTCTTCGCGACATTTGTATAGGGTTTTAATAAGGCAAATAAAGGAGCAATGTTCATGGAGCCAAGATTGATAAATCCATCCATGATTTGCTCGGCAGTTTGAGAGGCCTTGATGAGGTCTTCGAGCCTGAGTTTCTGAAATTGGCTCGTGCGGCGGCTTTTGATGTCCATTCGCGTATTGAGCTCATTGTTCAGGGATTTAATAGCTTCTTCAAGTTTGTTCTTGGTTTGCTCTATAGCCATTTTTTCGCGTTCGCGAAAAACTTTTCGGATCATTTTCCAAATATCGTGTTCGGCGGTGTAATAATCGAGGCGTTTGCCAATAGACGTTGTTTTATTCACAACTCCCCATCGAAGAAGATCTTGAAGGGTGATCGAAGCTAGGGCGGGAGAAATTTTGAGATTCGAGCAAATATCCTTTGTGGTCGCAGGTTCGGGACATAGATAAAGGAAAGCCCAAATAACACCCATAATTTTTTTGAAACCCCATCCTTCAATAACTTGCCCTATAGCTTGGCAAGTAAGGTGAATGGCTTCTTGATTGCCTTGGGCAAAAAGAAGGCCTTCGTCGAGAGATTGGGGGTTTTTGAGAGGGGCTTGGTCAAGGGAGTTCTTGAGTCTCATGAGGTTCAATTTAATGTATTCAAGGAATTGTGAAAAGACTAAATTGTATAAATTTTGCTCAGATGACACGCATTTGATCGCAAAAAGTCAAATATTTCGGCTATTTTGCGAAGCACAAGCTCTTCGTTTCTCTTTAAAATAGATTTATGCGCACAAGAAATCTCTCTGTTTTTGCAGTTACTTCTCTTGTGATCGTTTATCTTCTTGTTACTTAAATCCTTATTAAATCCTAGATTTTGAGCTACCCGAGTCTCCCTTTTTTTTGGAAGGAAGGCTTTCTTTGTTGTGATCAGCTGCCATAGGCAAGGTCACATCCATACGGATATCGAGAGCTAATTTTAAGACTTCACTCATTTCTTTTACAAAATGAAATTGAAGTTGCTCGATGGCTTCGTCAGGAACATCTTCTAAATCTTTTCGATTTCGCTCTGGCAAAATAATTGTTTTAATTCCGGCTCTAAGCGCTCCTAAAACTTTTTCTTTGATTCCACCCACAGGCAACACAGCTCCGCGAAGAGTGATTTCACCTGTCATTGCAAGAAGTGGATTAATGGGTCGTCCTGTAAGAAGTGAAGTCATCGCTGTAAGCATCGCCACACCCGCGCTTGGTCCGTCTTTGGGAATGGCTCCGCTCGGAACGTGTACGTGGTAATCGTAATCTGTGAAAGCTGAGTCGGGAATATTGAGCGCGGTGGCCATGCTTCTCACCCAAGATTCTGCAGCTTTTGCAGATTCTTTCATGACATCACCTAATTGCCCAGTGAGAGTCATGCCTCCTTTGCCTTTCATCCGAGTGGCTTCGATAAATAAAATATCCCCACCCACAGGCGTCCAGGCAAGACCTGTTACGACACCTGTTTTAGCTGTGCGTTCGGCAACATCTAAAAAGAAACGTTCTTTTCCTAAAATAGTTTCAACGGCGGCTTCGTCGACTACTTTGCTTTTAATCTTTTCTGTAGCAACATCTTTTGCGAGAGATCGACAAACACTTGCGATTTCGCGTTTCAAATTTCTCACTCCCGCTTCTCGAGTGTAACTGTTGATCAAACTCAAGAGAGCTTTGTCAGTGAAAGAAACCTGTTCAGCTTTGAGTCCGTGAATTTCAGTTTGTTCTTTGACGAGATAATCTTTTGCGATGTGAAGTTTTTCGTTTTCGGTATAACCAGGGAGCGAGATAATTTCTAAA
>JBILWH010000261.1:0-2681 GCA_044370015.1 Bdellovibrionota bacterium
AACATGTCGATTTGTTTTGGATTGTAAATTTATTGTTCAGAAATTTCTCTGCTCAGAGGGTTGATAACGTTTTTCATAAACCATTCACCACCAGCACCTTGCACAGCTTCGAGTTCTTCTTCGCCATTCCATAAGCGAGCTTTTTGATACTGAACAGTGCATTCAGATCCATTTTGAGTAAGTTTAATCCAAAGTTTATCGGATTGCTCTAGTTGGGATAATGAAACGCTTCCGCTGGAATATTTTGTACCTGAGCTAACAACTTTAGCGGTCACGTTAAATTTTCTGCGACCTGTTTCTATGCTGCCCATGTTTTTATCCATTCTCTTAATTTCATAGCCGCGTTCTTTTAGGCCTTTGAGAGTCGATTCCCAGCAATTGTCTCTATCTCGATTTAATTTTAAAGATGGCAAGTAAGCAGTTCTAAATTCAGGACTGTCGACTTTTATAGATGAACAAGCTCCAAGAAATGCAAGAAATAATAATGTTGAAAACTTTTTCATAAAAATTATTTTCTCTTTGTTTAAAAAAAATGTCAATCTAAAGGGAATTTTTTACTGGCTTATTCCCGTAAACTTTTCAATGACAGCTTTTTCAACGTTTGCAGGCATTGAATCGTACTGAGCAAATTCAAGCGTAAACGTTCCGCGCCCCTGAGTGCGCGATCGCAAATCGGTGCTGTAACCAAACACGCTCGCAAGAGGCACTTCGGCGCGCACCACTTGCAGGCCCATACCTTCTTGAGTTTCCATTTCTTGAATGCGACCGCGACGAATACCTAAATCTGAAACAACGTCTCCGACGAAATCCGTGGGGCAAGTCACTTCAAGTTTCATCACGGGCTCAAGCATTTGCGGAGCCGCTTGCGGAAAGGCCTCTTGCAAAGCCATCGAGAGCGCTGTCATGTATGCTAGATCAAGCGATTCTTGTTCGCGGTACTCAGCCGACACAAGTTCCACACACACATCCACCAAAGGGAATCCTGCTATGGGGCCTGATTGCAAAAGCATCGGTGCATTTTTGCACAACTGCTCACGAATTTGCTTGGGAAGTTGTGGGTTCGAAATTTTGTCTTCGATCTTGATTCCTTTTCCACGCTCCAAGGGTGAAATTTTCACACTGACTTGTCCGAATTGTTTTTTTCCACCAAAGTCTCTTTCGCAAACGCCACTGCCTTTTGCTTCTTGGCGAATCGTCTCACGATAACTCACCTGAGGTTTACCCACGTTCGCGGGAACTTTGTTTTCTCGAAGCAATCGATCCACCACAATTTCAAGATGCAACTCGCCCATACCCGAAATCAGTACTTGTCCTGTTTCTTCGTTGCTGCGGACTCTGAACGTGGGATCTTCCCAGCTCATTTTTTTAAGAGCTTCTTGGAGTTTGTCTTGATCAGCTTGTGATTTAGGCTCAATCGCAATAGAAATCACGGGCTCGGGAAAACTCATTTTTTCAAAGAGAATAGGGTGCTTCGAGTCAGCGAGTGATTCTCCTGTTTGAGTGTGTCGCAGTCCGACGATCGCCACGATTTCTCCAGCACTTGCTTCTTGAAGCTCGGTTCTTTTGTTGGCGTGCATGAGCAAAATTCTTTGAATGCGTTCGGTTTTATCTTTCACCACATTCAAGCAACTTTGGTTAGCGGCAATTTTTCCAGAATAAATTCGAAGATAAGTGATGGGTCCCACAAAGGGATCGTGTGAAATTTTAAAAGCCAGCGCCGAAAAAGGTTCGTCATTCATCGCCTTGCGAGTAAGAGTTTTTTCTGTGTTTTTGGGATCAAAGCCCGTCGCTGCGGGAACATCCGCTGGGCTTGGAAGGTATTGTGCAATGGAGTCTAGCAAAAATTGAACTCCACGATTTTTAAAAGACGAACCGCAGAGAATCGGAAACGCTTTGAGAGAAATGGTTGCGCGTCTGATGGCGGCTTTGATCTCAGTCACAGAAATTTCCTCGTCTGCAAGGTATTTTTCCATGATGGCATCATCTGCTTCGGAAAGAGTTTCGAGCATATAGGCTCGCGCTTTTTCGTAAGCGACTGAAAAATCTTCTGGAATTTCTTCTGCTTTGAATTGGCTTCCGTCGATATCGCTTTTGGGCCAGCGAATGGCTTTGCCTTCTACTAAGTCAATGAATCCTTCAAAGTCTTCGGCTTCTCCAAGCGGCAGCACAAGGGGCAAAACTTTCGCGCCCAGTTTGAGCTTCATTTGATCTACAACGCGTTGGAAATTGGCTCCTACGCGATCCATTTTATTTACAAAAGCAATGCGAGGAACTTTGTATTTATTTGCTTGTCTCCACACCGTTTCGCTTTGCGGTTGCACGGCCCCAACGGCGCAAAAAACTCCCACAGCTCCATCCAAAACTCTGAGCGAGCGCTCCACTTCGACGGTAAAGTCAACGTGCCCAGGAGTATCGATGATGTTGATGCGACAATCTTTCCAATAGCAGGTGGTTGCCGCAGCAGTGATCGTGATGCCACGTTCGCGCTCTTGCTCCATCCAGTCCATGACGGCTTCGCCCTCGTGCACTTCGCCCATTTTGTGAGTCATTCCTGTGTAAAAGAGTATGCGCTCGGTTGTGGTGGTTTTTCCCGCATCAATATGGGCAATGATTCCGATGTTGCGAAAAGACTCTATCGAAGCTTTTTTGGGAGGCGTTTTTGACACAAAAAGAGCTTATAT
>JBILWH010000263.1:0-2671 GCA_044370015.1 Bdellovibrionota bacterium
CTGAGCCACTCGTATCATATCGATAACCTAAGCTCTTGAGCGCTGGGTAGAGTCCTGCACTACGGTCTAAATAAGGAGCTCGAAATCCCACAATACTTGAAGCCATTTTGGAAACGTCGTTGTATCCAAAAACCTGAAAATTATCTGTGAATATTTTTTTAAATTTTTGAAGCTCTTCAACCCAGTCATCCTCAGACCACTGAGCCCCACTAAAATGTCCAACCGCATGTGAAGCCAGCTCATGGCCTTCGGAGTACAACTTATAAGCATAGGCACTTCTTGTTTTGATATCTTCTAAGGAGCCACCAAAGCCAATATTAGAAGCGCCTTGAGCTTGGTTTGGTCCTTTATAAAACATTCTTTTATTATCAGGAATAAAATTCACGCCACTCAAAAAAAACGTAAATTCTAACTGCTTGTCTAAGTCACGCATTTGGTTAGAAAATGCTGAAAGATCCTGCCAGCGTTCATTTTCCGTACAGTTATCAAAAGCAATCATCATAAATTGGGGCGGACGTTTTTTTAAAGTTAAGTCACTTTTAGGACTAAGCTCCCTGGGCACAGGAACAACTACCTGAGGCTGAACAGGTATTACCTTTGGTGGTTGCTCAGATTCTATATTTTCGGTGTTTTGAGCCTTCTCTTGAGGCAGAACAGGACGAGACGCTGGGGTTTGGGGATTTAATAAAATAACTCGAGGAACAACCTCTTCGTTTTGTTTTGTTTCTTTTGGCTGCTCACTTTTCTGAGCACACGCCATAACAACAAAAAGAAAAAGGACAAAAAATGTCCGACATGTAAAATAACAGTCCTTTTTTAATTCTTTCATAAACTACCATTAAGCCCTTTAAAGAGGCCCTAAGAGGAAAGGTATTCCTCTTCTATCTATCATTAAAATCAAAGCAAGCAATATGCCATTTTGGAAAGCTTTTTAGGGGCTACGCTCATCCAGTAAGTACTCCAAATACTGAGCTAGGGCCGTGGCTCTTTGATCAATGCTTTTTACCTCAACAAATTCTTCCTTGGAATGAATAGCTCCCCCACGAGGGCCCAATCCATCAACGATCTGCAAGTCCTTATGTGAAAAATAACAGCAATCAGACGCGCCTTGTCCCGCAGATAAAAGAACTTCACATCCTTCAACTTTCGAATAAATTTCCTGAGCTTTTTGTAAGGAAGCAGACATTGAAGTTTCAAAAGATGGACAATCATCCACTAACTCAAAAGTTATGAATCCATAATTTTTTTTATTTAAAGAAAAAAACTTCAACTGAGTCATCTCTTTTTCTAATTCTGAGTGAAAAGATTGAGCAACATCATAATTTTCAAAGCGCATATCCAGGGTGACTAAAATTTTCTCAGAGCTCATATTAAACTTAAAGGGAAAACTTTGAACTCCATTTAAACTCAAACTTAATTGTGGATAAAGCAGGGATAACTTTTCTATAAGCTCATGCAACTTTACAAAACCTAAGGTTGGATTAGCCGAATTTTGAAGATCTCGGCCCGTATGAACTGAATTGCCGTGTATTGAAAACTTATAATAACGATTACCTCGGCGCTTTTTTATAAGATGGCCCCCTGGAAGCGCTGGTTCCATTCCTAAAACAAAACTTAATTTCGTTCTAAACTCTCTGATAAATTTCTGAAATCCTGGAGAACCCATTTCTTCACAAGAAGAAGAAAAAAAATAAAGTGGTTTTTGAAGATTGTTTAGCTTTCCAGCGGAGAATAATTTTTCAAGAGCTTCCAAAGCTATAACAATTCCTCCCTTATTGTCTGCAACTCCTCCCCCAAAAGCGATACCTTTTGCTGTATCAATTTCAAAAGGCCTTAGGTCTTGAGTGGCATACACAGTATCAGCATGAGTGATAAGACATATCCCTTTTGAGTTTGGATTTATTTTTTCAGCACCCCAACTTGCAAGAACGGAGGCTGAATAATCAGAGGTTTCTGATTCGATAATCGATATTTTTGGTCGATATAGCTTTAGCCGTTCAATAATTTTTTTTTGAACGGCTTCAATACCAAGAAGATTGTTTGTTTCGGAAGAGAGCTCAACAAGCTCTCTCAAAAAATTTAGCATGGGACCAGACTAAATCTGAGCCCCATGCTGTCAAGTTTAGAAAAGCTAGATTCTTTTCTTTAAATCAATGATTGCTTTTTTCCACGTTACCGCGTCTTAAGAAAGCAGGGATTTCAAGGTCTTCATTGCTGTTTGAGTGAAGACCAAGGTCTTGTGCGATTTTGCGAGCTTGTTGCAAAATATCCATAGACTTAGAAACCTTGACTTCAGCCGCAGGCTGAGGAGCAACTTCTACCTTTTCTACTTCAACAGATGTCTCAACTTGAGAACTTTCTACAAAAAGCTCTTCCTCAAGAGACGCAGCTTGATGAATAACAGGCTCTTCAACGATCTCACTTTGTGTATGTGTAGCTCCTTGAGAATAGTCAGCAGTAAAAAATGCCTCTGGACCATTTTCAGCTTTAGTGGTTTCGACTGTAGGAATTTGGAAAGAAGGAGTTGCACTTGGTTGAACAACTTGTGGTTGAATCACTTGCGAAGTCACTTGTGGCTGCACAACTTGTGAAACAGTTTGCTGATTCACGGGAGCTGAAAGAGGAGAGGGAGAAGCAAAAGAGCTACTTACTCCTAATCCGTTATTCTTAT
>JBILWH010000032.1:0-8706 GCA_044370015.1 Bdellovibrionota bacterium
AAATCTTTATGTATATAAATAGTCCCGGAGGCAGCGTGTCTGCCGGATTAGGAATATACGACATTATGCAATACATAAGCTGTCCTGTGTCCACTTATTGCACGGGAATGGCGGCAAGTATGGGCGCTGTTTTGTTAGCGGGTGGAGAAAAAGGAAGACGCTTTGCTCTTCCTAATTCACGAATCATGATTCACCAACCTCTGGGTGGAGTGCAAGGACAAGCGTCTGATATTGAAATTCATGCGCAAGAAATTCTGCGCATGAAACAACTTCTCAACGGAATCTTGGCTGATCACACAGGTCAGTCTTTAATCGAAATTGAAAAACGCACGGATCGCGATAATTTCATGTCAGCAGAGGATGCTAAGAATTTTGGTATAATTGATGCAGTGGTTAGCAAAAAGCGAGAAAGTCGCTAAGGTCGCTGAGGGGGCGAATACATGAAAGACTTAAGCTGTTCCTTTTGCGGAAAAACACAACGTGAAGTTAAAAAATTAATCGCCGGACCTTCGGTTTATATCTGCGACGAATGCGTTACGCTTTGCCGAGATATCATCTCCGAAGAACAGGTGCGCGAAGTACGTCAGGGTGTGGCGAAGGTTCCCAAGCCACAAGAAATCAAAAGCATTCTTGATGATTATGTGATCAAACAAGAACGTGCGAAAAAAATTCTCTCCGTTGCCGTTCACAACCACTACAAGCGAATTCATTTTCCAAAATCTTTGAAAAATGACGACGTTGAAATTTCAAAATCAAACATTCTTTTGATTGGTCCTACCGGAACTGGAAAAACATTGCTTGCTCAAACGCTGGCAAAAACTTTGAAAGTACCTTTCACGATTGCCGATGCCACTTCTCTCACAGAAGCGGGCTATGTGGGCGAAGACGTTGAAAATATCATCCTCAATTTGCTCCAAGCAGCAGATTGGGATGTCGAACGCGCCCAACGCGGAATTGTTTACATCGACGAGGTGGATAAAATCACTCGTAAATCAGATGGTCCTTCCATCACTCGAGACGTGAGTGGAGAGGGAGTGCAACAAGCTCTCTTAAAAATTATCGAGGGAACTCGTGCAAACGTTCCTCCAAAAGGTGGACGCAAGCATCCTCAACAAGAATATATTCAAGTTGATACCTCAAATATCCTCTTTATCTGCGGTGGAGCCTTTGCGGGACTTGAAAAATATGTCGAAAGCAGAATGCATCAAAAGAGCATGGGTATTGGAGCGACTGTTTCTAAAAAAACAAAAGGCCAAGTTTTGAATCCCCTTGAGCATGTAATGGTTGAAGACCTCACTCGCTTTGGATTAATTCCTGAATTCTTGGGCCGTCTCCCCGTGATCGCAACATTAGATGAGCTTGATGAAGAAAGTTTAGTAAATATTCTCACCAAACCCAAAAACGCTCTCGTTAAGCAATATCAAAAGCTTTTTGAGATTGAAGGAGTTGATCTCCAATTTGATAACGATGCGCTTCATATGATTTCGCAAGATGCCATCAAGCGAAAAACAGGGGCTCGTGGATTGCGATCGATCCTTGAAAACATACTCTTAGATACGATGTACGATCTACCCTCTCTCAAGAATTGTCGATCTTGCCGTATTACAGGGGATGTTTTGCGTAAAAAAGAAAAGCCCATTCTTGAATTTGGACCAGACGCCGATAAAGAAAAAGAAATCGCTTAAGACTTTTTGTATCTCTCACTTGTTTGTAAATTCTAATTGTGACTAGGCGCAATCATCAGTTTGCTCTGAATCTTAAAAAGTCTTGTAAAGATAAGCACTTATAACCCTGAGCATTAGATATTTATTTGTCCGCTCGAAAATTTCCTGCAAGAATAAAAACATGGCAGCGAAAAAAGGATCAAAAGCAAAAAGCAAAAGCGAAAAGGCTAGTGAAAAAGTTAATTCTATTTATCCGCTTTTGCCCTTAAGAGACATTGTTGTTTTTCCTCACATGATCATTCCTTTTTTTGTGGGAAGAGATAAATCTGTTCAAGCTCTCGAAGCAGCGGTTGATCAACAAGTGGATATTCTTTTATGCACCCAAAAAAATGGTGAAACAAATGATCCAGGCCAAGGCGATATTTACACAACTGGAACGTTGGCAACTATTTTGCAAATGATCAAACTTCCCGATGGAACACTTAAAGTTCTAGTAGAAGGAAAAAAACGCGCGATCATTGAAGATTATTTAGATCTTGGAAAATTTGTTGCTGCTGATGTAAAAATAGAAGCCGACCAACTTGGCGGAGAGCAGCTGGAAATCGAAGCCCTCATGCGTTCTCTTCGAACAAGTTTTGAAAACTATGTGAAGCTCAACAAAAGAATTTCGCCTGAGTTGTTAATCACTGTTCAAAAAATCGAAGACCCTTCACGCTTGTCTGACACCATCGTTGCTCACTTAAATCTCAAAGTCGAAGAAAGACAAAAACTCCTTGAGATGTTTGAGATCATGCCTCGACTTGAAAAGCTCTTGGCTGCACTCCAAGGCGAAATTGAAATCCTAGAAGTTGAGCGTCGCATTCGCTCTCGTGTTCGCAAATCTATGGAGCGCGGACAAAAAGAGTACTACCTCAACGAGCAAATGAGTGCGATTCAAAAAGAGCTCGGCGAAAAAGATGAGTTCAAAGTAGAAATCTTAGCTCTTGAGAAAAAAATCAAAACCATGAATCTCAGCACTGAAGCTCGTGAAAAAGCCGAGTCTGAGCTTCGCAAACTCAAGATGATGTCGCCGATGTCTGCGGAATCCACTGTGATTCGCTTGTACTTGGATTGGCTTTTAACGTTGCCTTGGGAAGAAAAAACCAAAGACAATCTTGATCTAAAGCATGCTAAAAAAGTGCTCGATGAAGATCACTACGGATTAGAAAAAATCAAAGACCGCATTATTGAATATATTGCGATTAAAAATCTTAATCCCGAAAGCCGTGGCTCCATTCTTTGTCTTGTGGGCCCTCCAGGTGTAGGGAAAACTTCACTCGCAACTTCTATTGCTCGTGCGATGGAAAAAAACTTTGTGCGAATCGCTCTTGGGGGCGTTCGCGACGAGGCTGAAATTCGTGGTCACCGCAGAACCTACATCGGTGCAATGCCTGGAAAAATCATTCAAGCTTTGAAAAAAGCAAATTCTATTAATCCGCTTATTCTCTTGGATGAAGTAGACAAAATGGGATCTGATTTTAGAGGAGACCCTGCGTCTGCCATGCTTGAAGTTTTGGATCCTGCACAAAATAAAACTTTCGTGGATCATTACCTTGAAGTTGAGTTCGATCTTTCAAAAAGCTTATTTATTTGTACGGCGAATTCTATTTCGACAATTCCCCAGCCTCTTGCGGATCGTATGGAAATTATTTTCCTCTCCAGCTACACAGAGCTTGAGAAGATTGAAATCTGCCGTAATCACCTGGTGCCCAAACAACTTAAAGAACATGGAATTTCGCACTTAAATATAAATTTTGCTGAGAGTGCGCTTATTGAACTCATTCACCACTACACACGCGAAGCGGGAGTGCGAAATCTTGAACGTGAAATTGCAACTCTTGTTCGAAAAAGTGCGCGCAAATATCTTGAATCCGATAAAAAAGTAAAAGATATCAAAATTGGCTCAAAAGAAGTTCAAGAATTGCTGGGTCCACGTAAGTACAAATACGGCCTCATGGAGCATGAGCACCAAGTGGGTGTCGCGACGGGTTTGGCGTGGACGGAAGTCGGCGGAGATATGCTCGCAATTGAAGTGAGTCTTATGCCCGGCAAAGGCAAGCTCACCATCACTGGTAAACTCGGTGATGTGATGCAAGAATCTGCGCAAGCAGCCTATAGCTATGTTCGCTCAAGAGCAGAGGCGATGGGATTGCCGCGTGATTTTTACCAAAATCTTGATATTCACATTCACGTTCCAGAAGGTGCCACCCCTAAGGATGGTCCCAGTGCGGGCATTACCATGGCAACCGCTCTGACTTCAGCACTTACGTTGAAGCCTGTTTCAAAAGAAGTGGCAATGACCGGAGAAATTACTCTCCGTGGACATGTCCTTGAAATTGGTGGGCTCAAAGAAAAGCTCTTGGCAGCACATCGAGCGGGAATCAAGCGGGTGATCATCCCTGCAGACAATGAAAAAGACCTCTATGACGTGCCCAAGGCTGTTCTGAAGGATCTTGAAATTATCCCCGCAAGCCATGTGGACGACGTGCTTCAATATGCTTTGATCATGGAAGAAAAGGATCCTCTCTGGAAAGAGCTGGATCGTCGCCGCAAAGGCCGAGGCTCTTTGACGAGCATTCGACCCACACACTAAAAGCGTTTTAAGCAATTTTTTACACTTTTTGAGCTCGTGAAACCCATTCTTTAGGCTTGATAAAAAAGTTATTTTGTTGAAATATACTTTTTACTTCAACTGTAGTCGTTTAGCTCAGTTGGTTAGAGCATCTCCCTTACAAGGAGAGGGTCTGGGGTTCGAATCCCTAAACGACTACCATTTTTTAAAATCAAATTAAAATTCTGATTCTCCGATTCTCCCCGATTGATGGTGGGTATATTTTACGCTGCTTCATCCTCAACACTGACTTTGAGGTTGAGCCCTGATTCTCTTACCGAATCTTGAAGTGCCAGCTGCACAAGCACCCTGGGTGGATGACCAAAGGCTTTTGCAAATCTTGCAGCTTGAGTGGGGCTTACGAGGCGACGCCCTTTTTCAACGTCGCAGAGATATTGCCTAGAGATCCCAAGTTTACTCGAAAAAGCTAATATCTCCTGGCAATCAACCCCACTTGTATGACCAAACCTTATAAAGAATAGGAAGAGAAAGAATAAAAAATTTTGAACTTTTGATGCTTTTAATTAAGCACCCTCGAAGCAACACACCTTATTTCGTCCTGAATTTTTTGCTTTATAAAGAGCCGAGTCGGCTTGTGAGTAGAGAGTTTTCTTTTCTAGGGGTTGACCTTCTTCGCCCATGAATGAAACTCCCACAGAAATAGAAACTTTTAACGTTTTTCCATCTGTTTCTATGCTTAATTCTTCAATAAGAGCTCGAATCCGCTCTCCCAAAATTTTTAACGAATCCAAACCCTCATTCCGAGTAAGTAACGCAAACTCTTCTCCCCCAATCCGAGCAAAAAAATCTTCTGCTCGAATCAACCCCTGCACAGCTTCTGCAACTTTTTTCAAAACTTCATCACCCGCAGCGTGTCCGTGTGTGTCGTTGATTTTCTTAAAGTGATCTATATCAAACATCAAAAGGCCCATGCCTCTTTTATTTCGAACACAATGAGCCACTTCACGGTCAAAGGCTTCTTCAAAACTTTTACGATTATAAGAATTGGTTAATCCATCACGTGTGGCGCGTTGATAAAAATCTTGCTGAATGTTGGCTTCTGCTCGAGGCATATAACCAAAACGAACAATCGTTAAATCACCCAGCTGAACTCTGTCGCCTTCACTTAATTCATATTTTCCGATAATGCGAACACCGTTCACTTTCACACCATTAGTTGATTTAAGATCTTCAACAAAAACCTTTCCCGCGTGAACTTCAAAAAGCGCATGTTGCCGAGAGCAGCTAGGATCTGAAATGGGAATTTCACAATTTTTTGAGCGACCTACGATCATTCTTCCAGATAAAGAAATCACGCGACCCTTTTCTGGGCCAGAAACAACATTAAACACAGGGACAAGCTCGAATTTTTTGGTATCTGTTATGTCAGTTCCTTCGTTTGTGAGAGTTCTCAAATTCTCGCCACCTATTCGCGTAGCTGAAGATGTAAACTCATCAAAATCTTTCTTTTTTGAATTAGCCGCCATAAAAACAAATACCTAAGTATTCTTCGGGAAAGTTTTGCTCGAACTAAATGATCAATTAAATCTTAACAATTTCTTCATAAAGCTCGGGTCTTCGATCTCTAAAAAAGCCAAATGAAGCCTGGTAACGAGCCTGAAATTCAAGATCAATTTCGGAGATTAAAAAACCCTCCTCTTTATCTCCAAATTCCTTAACTAAATTGCCTTGATGATCGGAGATAAAAGAATTTCCATAAAAACTTTGTCCTTCTTCTACACCAATGCGATTTGCCGCTACGACTGCTGTACAGTTAGATACTGCATGACCAATCATGGCACGTCTCCAGGGAAGCCTTGTATCAAGACCAGGATTATTTGGTTCACTTCCAATGGCGGTTGGATAAAAAAGAATTTGTGCTCCCTTCAAGACCATTGCTCGAGCACATTCTGGAAACCACTGATCCCAACAAATCCCTACACCCACTTTTGCATATCGAGTAGACCACACCTTGAAGCCCGTATTGCCAGGTTTAAAATAAAACTTTTCTTCATACCCGGGGCCATCAGGAATATGCGTCTTACGATAAAGACCCAAATTTTTTCCATCCGCGTCCATCATGCACAAACTATTAAAATAATTTGGCCCATCTTTTTCAAAAAAAGAAACAGGAATGGCCACATTAAGACTTGCTGCTAACGAAGAAAAATGTCTGAGAATTGCGCTTTCACTCACGCTTTTTGCACGAGCAAAAAACTTTTCATCTTCATGACGGCAAAAATAATAGCCCTGGAAAAGCTCAGGGGGCAAAATAATTTGGGCACCTTGAGAAGCAGCTTCCTTAACAAGTGAGGTAATTTTTAGAACGTTTTCTTCTTCGTGATCACTCAACGAACATTGAATTGCGGCAACTTTTATTTTCATAAGGGCTCCTGTTGGGTCATACAGTGAAACGAACCACCTCCGGTCAGTAAATGATTCGAGGGGAGTCCTATAACTTTTTTCGTTTTAAAAATTTTCTTGAGTTCATCAACTGCCGCTTCATCTTGCTTTGTTCCATACAAAGGCAAAACAACAGAATTATTTGCAATATAAAAATTCATATAGCTTGCGGGCATCAAATCACCTTCTTTACTCAAAACTTCTCCGGGGCTTTTAATGCTTAGAAGTTTTAAATTATTTTCAGAAGCCCAGGCTTGAGCCTCATTTTTAATTTTATTTAAAACCTCTGCCTGAGGGTCAGAGCTTCCGCAAGGCTCCATGCAAAGAAGCGTCTCATCATTTACAAAACGCAAAATATTATCCACGTGGCCATCTGTGTGATCATTCAAAAGACCTTCTGTGATCCAGCATATATTTTCAGCTCCTAGGTTGTGAAAAGCTCTTTCATATTGAACCTTTGTCATTCCCGGATTTCGATTTTCATTCAATAAGCACTGCTCAGTTGTAATCCACAAGCCTTTACCGTTGTGGTCTACCGCGCCACCCTCAAAAACAAACTGATGCTCAACTTTTTCAACACGAGCTTTCAAGGCCATTTCTCGAGATAAATCTACATCACGAGCTAAAATGTATTTCTCTCCCCAACCATTAAATCTGAAAACATGCCCTTCAAGATGATTTTTTGTTTTTGAAAAAATACACCCTGTGTCTCGAAGCCAAACATCTCCGTAATCAAATGTATAAACTTTTAAAGGAAGACCTGCTAAATCCGTTTCAACTCTTTTTTGTTCTTCTTTACTTTTGACAAAAACTTTTAATTCTTCTCGAGGATTTTCACCCTCAAGACAAATTGCACGACACAAATCAAGCCACTCTTTGCGAGCAGGCTCTTGATTTTCGAGCCACGCATCGGGCAAGTCGGGCCAAGCCGTCCAAGTTGCTTTATGAAAGGACCATTCTGCTGGGAAGATCATTCCCTGTATTTATAGGATTTTCCCTAGCGAATGGCAATCAATCCTTCTTTACGAAGAGTAATCATGGACTCCACAATTTCTACGTCCAAAAGCTGGCAATTGTTGAGCACCTCATAGACACGCTCTGATTCGCAAAGAGCTGAGAAAACCAAAAAATCTTTCGTATTCCAGGATTTTTTTTCAAGATAAGTCGCTGGTCTCGGAGAAAGTTTTAGCTGGTGCGAAGGCCAACACTCTTTCACTTGAGCCACTTTTTGCTTCCAACGATCATACGCTTTTTGAAATTCAATCGGTCCCAAATGAATCGGCATTACAAAGACCATCGAACGATCAAAACGCTCAAAATGCGACTGGGGAGCAGGCCAAGAAAGAATTCTAAAAAGTGCTTTAAGGCCCGACACAGGTCCCACCATTGCTTCTTCTAACATCCCATCTTGAATAGAAATATAACCCACTCGATTTTCACTCTTAACAACAAGCTCACCCGACGCGCCACTTTCTATGTATTCGCGAATTGTATCGGCCAAGGTTTTATGCCCGCCCATCGTCGGTAGGGCCTCAATAGAATGGCCACTTTTTCTTAAAAACCCCTTTAAAGAAGCCCATTCAGAGCTTCCTGAAAATTCAAAAATAAAATCAAAAATCTTAACCCGGTCCCCAACTTTTAACTGTGAAGGATCTCCAAAAAACTGAATTGGAAGCTGCGGTAAAAGTGAACGAAATTGCAGTCCGTGTTTTGTTTTTTGCAATAAAGCCCACTCTCCTTTGCCCGACAAAGGAAGTTTAAAATCAGCAGCACTATCCAAGCTTCCAATCACAAGAGGCGCGCCACTTGAAGAAATCATCATTTCAAGGGGTCCCTTCCATGTTGCGGGTGAATTAGACCAAATCAGTCGACTTGGAAAATCACCATTTTCCTTAAGCCAACTCTTCAGATGAGAAAGAACCTTACCCTCACTTGCAGTTTGAGATTTTCGATTTAAATCCTCAAACAAATATTTTCCAACCAAATCAA
>JBILWH010000264.1:0-2626 GCA_044370015.1 Bdellovibrionota bacterium
AAACTTCGTCAGGCTTTTGAGAGGCATCTATCAAAACATAACGTTCCGGGTGCATTTTAGAAAGGTTGAGGTAGGCTTTTCTGATTTCTTGATGAAAACTAAGGGCTTCTTGCTCAATTCTATCTAGACTTTGGCGAGATTTTGCCCTCGATAGACCAATTTTGGGATCAATATCTAGTAGGTAGGTACGGTCGGGATAGAGGCCTTTCATAGCCCATTCATTGAGGTCTCGAATTCTTTTGAGTCCTAGTTTTCGAGCGACTCCCTGATAGGCTAAAGATGCATCTACAAAGCGATCAACAATGACATGCTTTCCCTTTTGAAGTGAAGGAATAATGAGCTCGTCTATATGCTGAGCGCGAGCTGCTGCATAGAGCAGAGCTTCAGCACGAGGAGAAAAAAAACTTCTATTTTTGATAAGAGACTCACGAATTTCTTTACCTAAATCAGTGCCTCCTGGTTCAAAACTAAAAACGACAGAATTTTCTTTTTCTTCAAAAAGTTTCTTCAAACGAGAAAGGAGAGTGCTCTTTCCAGAGCCCTCTCCCCCTTCAACGCTTATAAATTTTGCGGACAAGTTATCGCATTGCCTCGTCAATCATTTTTTTGAATTCAGGGAAAGGCAGAGCTCCCGCAACTTTTTTGCCTTCTTTTTTAGTTCCAATAAAGAAAGTGGGAGTTGAATTTGCGCCAACCTCTTGAGAAGTTTGAACTGATTTTTCAAGCTTCTTTAGAGCATCGGAGCTTGAGAGGCAAGTTTTGAATTTTGCTTCATCAAGGCTTAGTTCTTTTGCCCATTTTAAATAACTGTCACTACTTAAACTCTTATAATTATCAAAAAGTTTGTCGTGATACTCCCAGAACTTTCCTTGCTCTTGAGCACAAATAGACGCAATCGCTGCTGGCTTTGCCTCAGCATGAAAATCAAGAGGGAGATGACGGAAGACAATCGCAACCTTGTCACCATAAGCTTGATAGATTTGGCGAACAATTTCTTTGCCCTTAGCGCAAAAAGGACACTGAAAGTCACTATGAGCGTAAATGACTACTTTTGCATTAGGATTACCTAAAACAGGCTCATCAGACGATACAGGAGTGATAGGAGTAAGTGCTTCTTTAATCATCCATTGAATTTCAGCTCCGGCAATGAGTTTTTCGATGAACGCTTGTTGAGCTGTCATTTTGCCGCGATTTGCGAGATGTCCTTTGATTTCTTCTTTGGTAACTTTTCTCATTTTACCAGTTGAAGGATCTTTGAAACCTTTTTCGAGATTATTTTGTTTCATGAAAGATTCTACTTCAGCATCACTGACAGCAGCTGTTGTTCCAATTGTTTGTAAAAGAGATTGAATGTCAGCTTTTCCTTGCTTTTTTACCTCCTCATTGAGAAGTTTTTCAACAAGAACGTTTTCAGCGCTTCTTTTGTACATTTCAAGCACTTCTTCAGAAATTTGCTTCACACGAGGAGCAACACTTCCTTTAAGATCTTTTGCTTTTATGTCACCACCTTTAAATTTAAGAATAACAACATTATCTGCTAAGGGAGAAACAACGGCAGCTCCTGAGGCTCCTCCGCCTTTCATTTTTTCGTTTACGAACAATACAACAAAAATAACTAAGAGCACTGTAAGACCAATAATGATCCCGTTTGAGCCAGAGTTCGAATTTTCATTTGATTTATTATCTGTCATGTCTTCTCCTTTAGTTTTCTCAATACGATACTAGCGGCGAGTGAAAGGAATGCAAAGAAGAGTCTTGTTGTGGTTTCATTTGTGCGCGTTGCGCAATAGGAGCTTAATCGAGGTCTTCTTTTAAATATTGTTCAATAAACTGCATGTGTTGATCACGATAATCTTGAACTTTTGTCGTAGAGAGAACATCGCCAATTCGTATTCCACTTTGTACAAGTAAAACAAAATAACTTTCTAAAAGTAAAAGAAGGATCGATAAAATGACACTCGCAAAACCAAGGAATGTATCAAAATAAAAAATAGACACCGATAAAAACAAAAAGGGAAGATTACGAATTAAACAATTTGAAAATTTAGGATAGGGAGCTCCAAGAGAATCGACTAGATGAAGGCCCAGAAGCCACTTACCAGGGGATTGTCCCTCGTTAAAAAGGTCAACAATCGACCAAAGCATGGGAGCTAAAAGCAGCATCCAGTTTGATCCAAATAGAGAATAAACAATAAAAAGAAAAGTTTGAATGATAAAAAAATCAATGAGCTTTGCCCAAATACGATTTTCTACCGTTCCCCGACGTTTACTTGTAAAAAGTGGCTCAACATGAGTCGAATCATCGTTCGGGTCGAAGTTCCTGTCATCGTACTTCATAAATCAATACTACTATTTTTTTTTAATTAAATGACACTTACTTAGCATGTCAAAAGCTTGAATCGAACTTATAATGAAACCATGAGTGCTGCAAAATATCCTTCAGATTCTGAAGTCACCATGACGGAAATTGTTCTTCCTCAACACACAAATGCCTTAGGAACAATTTTCGGAGGAACCGTGATGGGATGGATCGACATTGCAGCAGCTATTGCGGCTAGTCGACATTCGGGAGCGGTTTGCGTGACCGCTTCTGTCGATGAGTTGCATTTTCTTCGTCCATTAAGAC
>JBILWH010000265.1:0-2623 GCA_044370015.1 Bdellovibrionota bacterium
GTAAGAGCGCAGTGTCAAGCCCAGTTTTTCCAACATAAGATACGTTCGTTGCAAGGTTTTGAACTTCTTTGGGTGTCCACTGGGCAAAAAGATTTTTGTCGTTCGCTGCTTCCCATCCAACGTTTCCATCGATAACCCCAGCTTTCACCGCCTCTAAAAGAGACTGGTCAAGAATCTGCATGCCCTCGCGTTTAGCAGTCTGCATGATTGATCCAATTTGATAGGTCTTTTCTTCACGAATCAGGTTTGCTACTGCGGAATTGTTGACAAGAATATCATGAAAGGCCATTCGTGATTTTCCATCTTTAGTAGGAACAAGCTTTTGAGAAATAATCACGCGTAAACTTTCAGAAAGCATAGAACGAATCTGAGCTTGAGCGCTGCCTTCAAAAGAGTCGATAATACGATCTAAAGATTTGGCAGCACTGTTTGTATGAAGAGTTCCAAAAACTAAGTGACCTGTTTCGGCGGCCGTAATAGCTAGTTGGATAGTTTCTTGATCGCGCATCTCACCAACAAGGATACAGTCGGGATCTTCACGAAGTGCTGCTTTGAGGGCGTCTTTAAAGGAAGTGAAATGTTTTCCTAATTCACGCTGGTTCATGAGTCCTTTTTGGGACTCGTGCTGAAATTCGATAGGATCTTCAAGGGTGATAATGTGGCCTTTTTCATTTCGATTGATGTGGTCGACCATGGCTGCAAGGGTTGTGGATTTTCCAGATCCAGTGGGACCTGTGACAATCACAAGACCGTTCGGATAGGAGCATGCCATTTTGCAGATGGGTGGAAGATTGAGCATTTCGATTGTCGGAGCCGTCGAAGGTAAGCTTCGAAAGACAGCGGAGATTCCGTGTTTTTGATAGAAATAGTTGACGCGAAAAATTCCTAAATTATTTACCTTTATTGAAAAGTCGACCTGTTTGTTTTGAGCAAGGTCTTGTTTGTTGGCAGCCGAAATAATTGAACCCAACATTTCTTCCAAAACTTTGGGATTAAAGGGCGGCATGTCGAGCTTTAGCATTTCTCCTCTGACTCGCACATAGGGAACAGAGTTAGAGGCTAAGTGAAGGTCAGAGCCCTTTTCTTTGACAAGTGTTTGCAAAAGAGTCATCAAATTAGACATCAAAGTTTTTATCGGACTTTCGATAAGAAAAAAGAAGAAAGTCTTGTTAAATTTGTTGAAGCGACAAATTTATGACAGCGAGGAGCGTAGTGGATGGGTTCAAGTGAAATTTTAATCAGTCGGAGTGTTGGGGAAACACGCGTTGCACGTTTAGAAAATGGAGAATTAACAGAATTTTTAGTTGAACGAGAGAATGTTAAATCTTTGTTAGGCGGAATTTATAAAGGGCGCATTTCACGTGTGCTTCCTGGAATGCAAGCTGCCTTTGTAGACCTAGGATTATCAAAAACTGGTTTTTTATATGTCGATCTTGTTGTTGATCCAGAAGCCCAACACAATCAAGTCATTGAAGATGTGATTGATCCTGAAGAAGCTCAATCTCAGAATGACGAAGAGGATGAAGGTGCCACTGAATTGAGTCTCAATCCTGAGCGTCGAAAAAATCGTCCCATTCAAGAATTGCTTCGCGAGGGTGAGGATATTCTTGTTCAAGTTACTAAAGAGCCTATGGGAACAAAGGGTCCACGTCTTACTGGCTATGTCAGCTTGCCAGGAAGATATTTAGTTTATCTGCCAGACAGTCAGACGGTGGGTGTATCTAGACGAATTGAAGATGCAGAAGAAAGAAATCGCCTTAAAGAAATTGTAGAAAAAATTCGTCCCCCTAAAGGTGGGATTATTGTTCGAACGGTTGCAGAGGGAGCAAGCGAAAAAAATTTAAAAGATGATCTTGAATACATCCTTAAGGTTTGGGGCAATTTAAAAAAATCTTTTGAAAAGCAAAAAACGATAGGTCTTTTGTGGCAAGACTTTGATTTATCACTTCGAATTGTTCGAGATCGTGTGACGGACGATGTTGAAAGAATTCTGGTTGATGATTTGCATCTCTACAAACAAATGACAAAGTTCATTCAGCTTTTTTCATCAAAAATGAAAAAAAAGGTTGAGTTATTTGCTCAGGTCACAACTTCACTTTTTGAAACTTACGGAATTGAGGCAGAGGTAAATCGAGCCACCGCCCGGAAGGTTTGGTTAAAGTCGGGTGGGTATATTTTGATAGATGAAACAGAAGCTCTGATTTCGATTGATGTGAACACCGGTCGTTTTGTTGGAAAGCGAAATTTAGAAGAAACTTTATTACTTACAAACTTGGAGGCTTTAAAGGAGATTGCTTATCAAATCCGCTTAAGGAATTTGGGTGGAATTATTGTGATCGATTTTATTGATATGGAACGAGCGGAGCATCGCGAGAGAGTTTATTCGACTTTTTGCGAAGAAATGAAAAAAGATCCGGTGAAGACTCAAGTTTATCCCATGAGTCCTTTAGGGTTAGTGGAGCTCACAAGAAAGAGAACGCGAGAAAGCTTGTCTAAAACGCTTACCTGTCCGTGTCCGGTTTGTGAGGGCTGGGGGCACGTGGAATCTAAAGAGACCTTTGCTTATAGAATCTTTAGAGCCTGTGAAAAAGAATCCAAGTTAGCTGTAGAGGGTCAGGGGTTG
>JBILWH010000266.1:0-2622 GCA_044370015.1 Bdellovibrionota bacterium
CAGAAGAATCAAAATAGAGGTAAGTGCATTTTCTAGAATTTTAGTGAAACTAAAAGACGACTCAGTAGGATCAAAAACGATATAGGCAGTTGCAGCAATTGCATTTCCCTCAGGAGTTCCTACAAGTATTGGGGATGAAACATAGGCTATATTATTACTTGGATCGAAGGCCCACCATGTTGAACTTTGTTGTGTTGCTTTAACAGCGTAGGAGTCGGGTAATCCATTACCAGCTTCAGCGCTGGGTGTAATAATTCTTTGCCGGGGAGCATCTAAGATAAATTCTTTGATAATTCCGTTTGTTGTATGAGGGCGCTCATCAAGAGAGGGAATGATATCCGAAATTCTTTGTTCGATAATAGCTTTTGCATTCACTCGAGCTAGTTGGCGAGCGTAGAGCTTTGCGGTTTCAATGGAGCTTTCTCGTATTTTGATATTTGCTTCTTTTGAAAATGGAAAAATGCTTAAGCAAACTGTTAAAAAAGTCCAAATGAGAAATCCCACGAAAAGTGATTGATGTATAGGTAGGGATTCGCCAAGAGGGTCAATCCAGCTTTCAAAGACTTTAAAGATTGAGTTATTATCGGCTGGACGTATTTTTTTTGAATTATTTGCCTGAATAATTTGTTGAGATGAAGAAGGGTTTAGTGATCGAGATTGTGGATCAAATCTTGTAGGAAGAGTTGAATCAGGCTTCCAAATTACCTGAAATAAGTAGTCGTTAAGGCTAAGTGTATCACCTGGACGTAAGATTTGTTTTTGTACCTGAATTCCATTAACGTAGCTTCCATTAGAGGATCCAAGATCCTCAATCTCAAGCCTTCCCCCTGCAAGTGAAGTTATTTTACAGTGTTGTTTAGAAATTCCTGAGGAGAGCAACTTGATCCTGCAGGTTTCACTTCTGCCGATAATTAGACTTTCTCCATTTGAAACTTCAAACTCATCCCCAACTTTTTGTGGGCCCTTTATTATTTTAAGCTGGATCATTTTTTTTAACCTCCAACTTGTCACCTTTTTTTAATTTGTTTTTAATTGCAAAACCTGCAGGAACTTCCAAAACTTTTTCAGCTTTGAGCATCCATGAAGAAATTCTCCATGGACGCAATGTTTGAATCTTAATAATTTTATTTTTTGCATCTAAAAAAATTATATCGATTGGATAGTTCATGAAGAAAGTATGAACTTGTCTGCATTGAGGGATAAGAAGCCCTTTTCCTGAGGTGAGTTTTTTTGTTCCCAATAGGCCCTTGATTCGGCTTGCATAACTTTGAGCATAAAAGCCATTTGGAACTAATTTTTTATCTTTAAAATAAATACTGATAGGAGTGAGGTTCATTATTTAACCCCCATTGCGTTTAGGATAATTGGTCCTAAGACAATAATAATAACGGCTGGTAAAATAAGCATGACAAGCGGGACAAGAATTTTTTGGCTTGCCTTTGCGCCAAGCTCTTCAGCTTTCATGAGACGCTGATTTCTTAGCAAATCACTTTGTCCTCTAAGAGCCGCTCCAATACTTGCTCCCATTTGATCTGCGCTCACAACGATTGCGACAAGGCTTGATATCTCCAACATGTCTATTCTTATTGACATGTCTTTGAGGGACTTTGCTCTTGTTTTTCCCAGTTGAATGTCTTTGAGAACAATCGAAAGTTCTTCAACCAATGGGCTCATGGGCGCTTTTTCAATAACTTTTCCGGTAGCTCCCATAAAATCTAATCCCGCTTCCATACAAAGCACGAGGAGATCGATCACGTAGGGCATGGCAACTTTAATGTCTTTTTGTCTTTTTGTGATAATTCCTGACAGGTGTATATCGGGAGTAAAAAAGCTTAAAACAATTAAGAAAATACTAAATAAAACAGGAGGAGGGGTTCCAAAAAGATGAATCAATAAAAGAAAAATAAAAAGCCCAAGAGTCATGAAAAATTTAGAGGCAACAAATTGTTCGGGGCTTATCTGTTGAAGCATTCCAGCGCTTACAATTTTCTTTTTAACTCGAGCAAGAGCTGTTTCGTTCCACATTTGCGAGCCCATATTGATGTAGGGTTCTCGAAGAAGGGGAGAGGTAAGTTTGATATAGAAGGGAAGTTGAATTTTTACTTTTTCATTTTCGGGATTGAGCCCAAGGCGTTCTTCGGCTGCAAGTTGAGCACTCGCAGACATTGCAGAATAAAAAATAAAAAAGATAGCGCCTCCAATTAAAAGCGCGCCGGTCACTATCAACGTCATTACGAGCTTGTAACTCCTTATTTCTATTCGTAAAAATCATGAAAAATATGAGAAATAATTGAAGTAATTGCGGATTAATCAAAAATTAACAATTTATAATTTTGGAGCGTCAAGAAACAGTTTATTTTTTTCAATATAAACCGTTGAGCCCATCAAAATCGGAATGCGAGGTGTTTGATGGCCCATTGGGATGCCTCCAAAAACAGGCACGTTGGTTTTTTTAGAAAAGCTTTTAAAAACATTTTGAAAGCCTTGAGAGTTTGTAAAATGACCAAGAATTAATCCTCTACAGTTGTCAAAAAAGCGGGAATTTGAAAGTTGTGTCAGTAATCTGTCACACTTATATCCTGCCTCGTCAATGTCTTCGAGAAAAAGTAAAAATTCATTGGC
>JBILWH010000267.1:0-2611 GCA_044370015.1 Bdellovibrionota bacterium
CGAGAATGTCTTCGCAACCCATCGCTCATGCTTTTAGACGAGCCAACCAACCACCTAGATGTGGAAAGCATTTTATGGCTTGAGGAATTTCTCTCGAACGCTCCTTTTGCAACCCTCACCGTGACTCACGATCGACTCTTTTTAAATCGTATTTCAAAAAAGATTTGGGAACTTGATTTTAGAAACCCCAACGGCTTACTCGTCGTTGAAGGTGACTTTGTGAGTTACTGTGAAGTGAAAGAAAACATGCTTCACGCTCTCGAGCGACAGGAAACAACTATGCGTAACACTTTACGCAGAGAAACTGAATGGCTTCGGAGAGGACCCAAAGCTCGCACAACCAAACAACAAGCGCGAATTGAACGTGCTCATGCACTTGCAGACGACGTGCAAGAGTTATCTGAACTCAATAAAAAACGTGAAGTTAATCTTAAATTTGTAGGTGCTGAAAAAAATCCTAAGAAATTAATTGAAGCAAAAAATCTTTCCAAGGCCTACGATGGTCGAACGATTATTAAGAACTTTAATCTTTATCTAAGTCCCGGAAATAAGATCGGTATCCTGGGAGCAAACGGAGCGGGCAAATCAACTCTGCTTAAGCTTCTTCTAGGATTAGAAAAATCTGATACAGGCCATGTTCAGCTTTCAGATGATTTATCCATAGCTTACTTCGAGCAAAATCGCGAAAGCCTCGATCAAAATGCTTCTGTCGTGCAAACCATTTGCCCTGCAGGAGATCACGTCAAATTCAACGGCAACTACGTTCATGTTCGAAGTTACCTCGATCGCTTTTTATTTTCTGCAGAAAAAATGCTGATGCCTGTTTCTAAACTTTCGGGCGGTGAGCAATCTAGACTTCTTATTGCGAGACTCATGCTTAAAGAAGCAAACATTCTTGTTCTTGACGAACCCACGAACGACCTCGATATGGTGACTCTCAACATTCTGGAAGATCGATTGATAGAATTCCCAGGAGCGATTCTTTTAGTGACTCACGATCGATACTTTATGCATCGAGTAGCCACACAAATTCTTGCCATCGATCAAAAACACGATCCAGGACATGTCGAGAGCTTTTCAACCCTTGAGCAATGGGAAGCTTGGCAAAAGGAACAAGCTTCTTCAAAAGGTGAACCTTCCAAAGCGGAAAAGAAAACTCAAACAAACAACTCTTCTCAAGAAAGTAAGAAAAAAACACAACTTACTTACAACGAGCAACGCGAACTTGATTTGATGGAAAGTAAAATTCAAAAAGTAGAAAAAGAAATAGAAACTCTTAGCTCGGATGAAACTCCCAAAAGTGCGGAGATTTATAAACAAATCGGTGAAAAGCAGAAAGAAGTTGAAACACTTTATGCTCGCTGGTCAGAGCTTGAACAAAAAAAATCATAGCGAGACACAAATGAACTTTTGGAAAAAATCTCTTTTTTATCAAACTCTCTTTATTTTAATTCTCTGTCTTTACGCCTGCACACCTAAATCTCCAGGAGGGCCAACGATTCAGCGCCTCAGAATCAGGCTTGCAAGCGAAGTCCCCTCCATCGACCACACACTCACAGGTGACGCGACTTCAAGAGACATCATCACCACACTTCACGAAGGATTATTACGCCTCGATGAAAAAAACAAAGCCGTAAACGGTCTTGCTGAATCTTGGACCACAAGTCGTGATCAAAAAAAATATACTTACAAACTTAGACCTCATCTTAAATGGAGTGATGGAAAAAATCTTATCGCTCAAGATTTTGTTGATGCCCTTGAAAGAGCTCTTAAGCCGGAAAATGCTGCTGTCACGGCTAACTTTTTATTTCCGATTCAAAATGCTGCAGCTTTTTTCGAAGGAAAATTAAAAGACTTTACTAAAGTTGGCGTCAAAGCCCTCAATGATAAAATTCTTGAAATCACCCTTAGCGCGCCCTTCCCCCATTGGAATGACATCACGACTTTTAACATCATGATGCCTATACGAAAGGATTTGATTGCACGTTTTGGCCATAAATGGACAGACGCAACTCATTACGTATCCGCGGGGCCCTACATTCTCAAAGAATGGACAAAACAGGGAAAAATCGTTGCTGCTATAAATCCGCTTTACTGGAATCAAGAAGAGTTAAAAGGTGCTTTTCAGGAAATTGAATTTCGCGTAGTTCAAGAAGGAAATTCCGCTGTCACCCTTTTTCAAAATGGGGCATTCGACATCCTTCAACGCGTGCCCTTTCAACTCATACCTGAGCTTGCTAAAACAGAAAGTGGATTTAAAAACTTACCAACGCTCTTTACTGTAGGAATGAGCCTCAATACACAACATCCTCTGACAAAAGACTCTCGGCTTCGAAAAGCCATTGCTCTTGCTATTGACCACAGTCTTTTACAAAAATTTCTTGCGAGTGATTCTACTCCGAGCTCCACTTGGGTGCCAGAAGAACTCTTAACCTTTCCTCAAAACAAAAAAACGACTTACAACCCTGAACTTGCTAAAAAAATCTGGGCAAAAATTAAAAACCCTCCCTCAAAAATGGATTACCTTTTTCCATCAACACCGAAGGCAAAAATCATCGCTGAGTTTATACAGCAACAACTCAAACAAAATCTGAGATTAGAAATTGAACTG
>JBILWH010000268.1:0-2609 GCA_044370015.1 Bdellovibrionota bacterium
TAAAACGCTTACCTGTCCGTGTCCGGTTTGTGAGGGCTGGGGGCACGTGGAATCTAAAGAGACCTTTGCTTATAGAATCTTTAGAGCCTGTGAAAAAGAATCCAAGTTAGCTGTAGAGGGTCAGGGATTGGTTTTATATCTTCCTCCAGATATGGCGACTTTTGTGACGGAATCTTTAAAAGGGCTTTTGGAGGACTTAGAGAAGCGGCTTTCTAAGCGAGTTATGATTCGAGTGGATGAAAATTTGTTGCCACGAGAATTTGAAGTTTATGCGCATGATCTTTAATCTTTTTTGAAGGTCAATCGTAAAGTAAAAAAGCCATCTTTTATTTGAGGAAAACTCTATATTTTGTTGAATTTTGAGCTTTGACCAACTATCGCCTTGATGCCGATAAATAGACAAAAACAGTTAAAAGCGGCTAAAAACAGCCAAAAAGACGTTACTTTTTTTATCCACATATAATGTGGATAACTTTCCACAAACACCTAAGAGCTTTTTTAAAGCTTTCCTAAGTTGAGGATTTTGTAGAAAGGCTGTGGATAACTTGTTTTCAGAGCTTGTTCTTGGCCCGTTGCGCAAGTGGACTTTTAGGGAAATCTTTTCCTTAACTTTGTAATAAAACAATAGATCTCTAGAAAGAAACTCTTATTGTGAGGGAAAATTTTATTGCCGCTACGGCAACTCGTGTGGAAAAAAGCGGAGATGCTCATTCTCGCACGTCTTTAGCGCTCACAAAATACTGGGAACGACATGAGGGTCTTGCGCAAATTGGTGAGCGTTATCTTTCTCGAGCAAAAATTCGAAAAGAAGCGGGCGGAATTTTATTCATAGTTCCGACAAGTTTTCATCTCAAAGTTATTCAGCCTTGGAAAGAAGTTCTTGAATCCACACTCAACGAAAAAATTGTGGGTTTTGAAGTTTCTAGAGAAGAGAGAAAAACTCCTTCCGTGGATTTTTCTCGCTCGCAGTCTCAACAGGCCCAGCAGTCTCATCAAAATCAGCATCAAGCTCATGCTGATTTTTCTTCGCAAGTTCCCTCGACTCAACTTTCTATTCAGCTCGCTCCTGTAAATCCTCAAGTTGACCGAGTAGAAAAAGAACGAATGCGCCGAATTATGGCGCCTTTTTTCGTGAATTCTCCTGCGCTTGAAGTGCCTACTCAATTAGTTTCTCGATGGGCTAATCAAATCAAATACGGCAATCAAGTTTTGTGGGTATATGGTGCTCCCGGAAGCGGCAAAACAACTTTACTTCGCCAGCTTAATCACTGGATCAGCCTTGATTACCGAATGGAATTTATTGATGTGATGTCTTTTTTCCACGAATGGAGAAAAGCTCTCGATCAAAATAATACATTTGCTTTCATTAAAAAATATCGACGGGAGACGGATGTTTTCGTTTTAGAAAATATCGAAGAGCTCAGAGGTAAAGTGGGAACGCAGCAAGAGCTCCTTTTTACTTTGAATACTCTTTCTGACAGGGGAGCATCGTTTGCTGTTTCTAGTTCGCTTTCTCCTCAAGATTTAAAAGATGATTTAGATCCACAACTTTATAGTCGCTTGCTGTCTGGGCTGGCTGTTGAGCTTGCTGTACCTGATCGTTGTTTTAAAGAAAATCTTTGGCGACATTTGATGGAGCAGCATGGCTTGTCTGCGGTGCAGGTTGATCTTGGTATTTTGGAAAAGCTTTTTAATTTAAAACTTTCAACTGCGCGAAAAGTTCAAACTGTTTTCATCAATGCCATTGCTCGATTGAGTGTTTCGGGTCGATTACAGTTGCAAGATATATACGAATTTGAAGGAATTCATGCTCCTCAAGTTTTGCCCATGACCTCCACGGGCATGAATCCTCGGCAACTCATTGAGCGAGTCGCGAAGCTTTCGGGTATCAGCACGAGTGCAGTTCTAGGGAAGGGTCGTCGCGCAGACGTTGTCTTAGCGCGCAAGTTTATCTTTCTTTCTCTTTCACGAATGTTGGGAATGACAAATACATCTATTGCTCATTATGTAGAAAAAGATCCTTCGACTGTTTGTCATGCATTGAAAACGATACAAGATGATCTCGTTAACAATCGTCATGTTGCTAAGCAGTGGAACTGGATATGCTCTGAATTGGGATTAAAAGAAACCTCTTACGGCACCCATTGAAGTGTGTGGAATGTAGCTCTAAACTCAGGCTGTGGGAGCCAAAAAAATATTTGTCCTTGATACAAACGTTCTTCTTTTTGATGCGCAAGCAATCTACAAATTCAATGACAATGATGTGGTCATTCCCATTTCTGTCATAGAAGAAATAGATCGTTTTAAAAAAGACTTAAATGAAGTTGGTCGAAATGCTCGTCAGTTTAGTCGCAATCTCGACAATCTCAGATCAAAGGGATCTCTTTCAACAGGGATCAAAATTGAAACGGGTGGAACTCTTCGAGTTGAACTAAACGATGAGAAATTACAGCTTCCAGCGATGCTTGCGGGTGAAAAAGCCGACAACCGTATTTTAGCGGTTGCTTATAATCTTTTAAAAAAGAAATCTGCAAAGTCAGTTGTCTTCATCACGAAAGATACAAACTTACGCCTCAAGGCCGATGCCTTAGGAATTCCTGCCGAGGATT
>JBILWH010000269.1:0-2602 GCA_044370015.1 Bdellovibrionota bacterium
AGGTGGAGCAATATCTTTAGCAGCAAACAAGTTTCTGACTGATAAAAGCACAGGCGCTGCAACGAGAAAGGTTGAAAAAAAACCTATAAAAGAACGTCTTGTTATTTGATTATTTTCAGTATTATTTGCCATAAAACAACTCTTACCCAGAGAAATTAATAATTCAACCCAAATTCACACTCTTAAAACATGACTTATTTGTATAATTTAGGAAGTCCTAAGGAGCCAATTTATAATCATCTGCGACAAGCTTCTGAAAAACCAAATCTCCTGACATTGGCCCCTTTCCAGGCAACTGCGCTTTTTCAATAAGTACATAAGAATCAACACACTTGAAAAAAGCCTTATGTTCTTCAACGCCCCAAGATTTAGCAAAGTTTTTACCAGCAATTTTGACAGAAAGAATCTTTACTTCGATTTTAGATTTATTTTTTTCGTTCTCAAAAACAACTTTAACTGTTGGCCACACAAAAAACGCTCGAACACGATTACAAAATTCTTTTGCGGTCCATGTCGCTCTAAAGATAGCCTCTTCTTTAGAAATTTTAGGAGCCAAAGTCACAAGCGCTTCGTCCTGTTTTTGTGGCGTAATAGCCAAAAAATCAGTCCTTAAAAAATCACTCAAAAGCTCTCCGCCTAGGAGTGATAGTTTTTGAAACATTAGTTGAGCATTATCCTCTTCTTGAGGCATATATCGCTTTTCAAGAAGAACATCTCCCGCATCTAAAGCTGCAACCATTTTCTGTAAAGACACTCCCGTGATTTCATCACCCGACTCTAAAGATCTTTGTATAGGAGCAGCCCCCCTCCAGCGAGGAAGCAAACTTGCGTGAACATTAACCGCCGCAATTTTGGGCATATCTAAAAACGTTTGAGGAAAAATATTTCCATAGGCAACAACAACAAAATAATCAGCTGGATTTTTTTGTAAAAAATCAACAAGCTCCAATCCTTCTTCGTCAAGCTTACGCAAAGACTTAGGAGCAAAAACTTTTATTTGTTTATTTAGAGCCCACTCTTTTACAGGAGTTGGCAAAAGATCATGCCCTCGTCCCTTAGGCTTATCAGGCTGAGTCACAACTGCTATGACTTCAGAATTCTTAAAGCATGCTTCTAGGGAAGAGATGGAAAAAGTAGGAGTCCCCCAAAAAACAACCTTTTTCTTCACTTATTCTCCTTTGGAATCACGATCTTTTTCGAGTTGCATTTTATGAAACTTTTCAAGCAAAGTTCTTCTCTTAAAAGCACTTAAATGATCAATGAACATGACTCCGTTTAAGTGATCAAGCTCATGTTGAAAAGCAATTGCACTCAATCCACTTAGTTCTTTTTCAAAACTTCTACCCGTCTCATCTTGATAGCGAACAGCGATTGTCTCTGATCTTTCGACGAGTCCGTATACTTGCGGAATTGATAAGCATCCTTCTTCATATTCAATACTACCTTCGGCAGAGATGATTTCAGGATTTATATAAGCAACGGGATTTTTATCAACCTTCTTTGTATCTTCTGTGCGCTCGCGCCATTCTGTATCAAGAATAAAAATTCTCTTCAGTTCTCCAACTTGATTCGCTGCCAATCCAATCCCCTTGTAGAGATACATGGTTTCGCACATGTCTTCTACAAATTGACTAAGCTCTTTGCCGAATTCAGAAACAGAATGTGCCTTCTCTCTTAAGATGGAATCTGGATATATAAGAACTTTCAAAACTTTAGCCATTTATAAACCTTCTACCTTATTGTAGACCCCACACGAGAAAGTCGCCCTGGATCTTTGAACATTCGAATCATTCCTGGAAGCATATCCATAAGCGCTGCTAAAATGGCGGGACCCGAAGTGTAGGGATTTACCTCTCCTGGAGGGGGAGAAAACCAAATAAACAAAACCCGACCCTTCACAAGTGAGCGATCCACAAAACCAAAAACTCTTCCATCAGAGGAGTTATCTCGATTGTCTCCCATCACAAAATATTTATCTTGAGGAACAACTGTTGGGCAAACCTCGTTCACGAGATATCCCGACATCTCATTCATCAAATGCCCATCAGAATCCCTCTCTCCAACGTTAATGCATGGTTTATTACGCTCTTTTTTAAAATATTCAATTCCGTCCTGAAGTGATTCAAATTGAGATGGTGGAATTCTGTGTACCCAATGAAAATTTTCGCGTGCACCAGGAATTTCTTCGCGCAAAAGTTGATTACGATCCTCTAACTTAAATCCCTTTATGTTTTCTTGAGCATCTTCGCTACTCACATTTGTTTGCACAAAAGGTTTTCCGTTTACGATCGGAACTCCTCCGCGAACTTCAATGGAGTCGCCGGGAATTCCCATGACTCGTTTCACGAAAAATTTTCCTGAATCCCGAGAATCTTGCACAGGATAATCAAACACAACAACATCACTTCTTTGAGGATCTGAAACCTTTACAAGAGAAATGTTTGTGAGAGGAATTTTAAAATCATAAGCTCCTCGAGCTACAAAAACATGATCACCCACGAGCAGCGTAGGAACCATACTCTCAGAGGGAATCACGTAAGGCTCTAAAATATAAACTCGTAAAAAGACAATAAAAAGTAAAGTCCAGACGATACCGATCAAT
>JBILWH010000270.1:0-2577 GCA_044370015.1 Bdellovibrionota bacterium
TTCAACTCAGGACTCACAAATCGACGGGTCATAGAAAGTATTTTATTGATCCCATTAATTGAATCCATAATAGACAAAATATTGAGACCTTCTTTGCTCGAATTCTCTAAAGATTGAAAAAGAGCCTTACGCAAGTCAGCCGGCTTCATCTGAGCCAACTGCTGTTGCTGAAGTGCTTTCTTGTAAGAATAAAGCAAAGCTGCGCCAAAGGGATTATCTGTAAAACTTGAATAAGCCAAAGTACCAAAAGCTTGAAAAGGCACGCTTACCATATCATCATTTTTTTGAATCGCCTGAATCGTTTCTTGCTCTTTCGTATGATAAACGCGAGTTTCTGTTAACCGGTTCAAGGTTTCTTGTGTTGATCCAGGAACCATGTAACCCCTTAACAAAGAAGCCATCGCTGTATTTAAGATCAAAGATTCATTATCAAATCCTTTATATAAAACCTTACGGCTTTTTTCATAAGAAAGAACAAGCTTCAAAATATCGTTATCAGGGGCCTCTGCTTCAAAGGGATCTTTTTTTGAAGCTGATTTAACTTCAGCTTTTCCGAGAGCTTTCATTAATTTTGCATTCGCATTCACAGATGCAGAGGAATTCTTGTTTTCAAAGTCCGCAAGGTTGGGAGGCAGACCTTCAGAATTCAATCCAAGAATAACGCGGCTCCAAAGCTTTAACTGTAAATTCTTACGAACCATAGGATCATCTAAGATAACGGGGAAAAGTCTTTTTTGAAGAGCTTTTAAAGAAGAAGTGGCTCTGATCGACATCGCGATAAAGCCAATTTGCCGATCGAACTCTGTTCCTGCAACATCATAAATAGCTTCAAGATTGGGCCTTCGTTCATCATCGGTTTGAAGACGATAGCTTTTCACATCATACCCAAACTCACCTTGAGCACCACTTGCAACCTGGCGATTTGTTGCAGATAAAAACTTCTCAACAGCTTCAGATCGACAATTTTCAACTTTGATTCCAAATTCCGTTCGAATTTCATGTCGAAGCTGCGAGAATGGTACAAGTTCCAAGGGAACGTTTTTGTTTGAACTTATAATCTTACAATAATGATCAGGAAGAAAAGCAAGCTCGTAGAAAAAAGACTCAATCGTGAGAGCCGCTCGCCTTAAATCTTCCAAACGCGAGTATCCACTTAAAGAGCTTTTCTTTTCAGCATCAATCGCTTCATTTAAAGGCTTAATGAATTTATCGAGATAATTTTCAGGAGTAATTCCCTCAAAATAAGGACTTCTTTTTAAAACATCTCTTTGAAGAGCGAAGCGATAATCACCATAAATTGCCAAAAGTTTTTCCAAACTCATCAAGCGATAAGCAAAAGATGACTGAGGTACAAAGCGACTTCGGTCATAACGACGCTGATTCATGCTCAAATTCAAGAAATAATCTGACACAATATGGTCAACGATTTCTTTAAGGCTTGTCCCTTTGTCAAAACGATCACAAAGGGAATCATTACCAAAATGTACGTCGTAATCATTGCAATAACTAAATTTTTTAAAATTTGGAACGCTTTCTTCGATCGTAAATCCAGCTTTAATATTTTCAACAGAGCCAGAAGACGTTTCGACTTGGTTCATGTATCCAAAACGAAGAGCCGCGATGTCGTACTTTCCAACACGAAGCAAGCCCTTTTCCCCGCTCGCTAAATAATCCATAACAGAGGAAGATTCCACTTGTGTGGAAGTATTGGTTTCTTCTTTAGAATAAAAATTTACCTTATCAGAGCTTCCTTTAAAGTTGTGCATCAAGCCCAAAACGTGCCCCACTTCATGAACTCCAACCGCCACAATATTTGAAGGCAAGAGTCGATTCGCACAGGCTTTTATGAAATCAGCTTCATCCTCACGTGGCTTCGCTCCCTCTCTGAGTTGGAGAGTGTACTCCACTATCTCAGGGCAAAGTTTTTCAATATCCTGAAGAGTGGCAGATTTTGCCGTTGCGGCCTCACATTTAAATTCGTGTGTTTTTTTAAGTTTCTTTTTTTCTGGCAAAAAAGGCTTGATAGCATCTGCAAAAAAATGAGCCTTAAGAGAAGCATTTTTTCCAAGTGAAAGATCACCCAAAAGATTTGAATCTAGGCCTAAACGATTTTGACCAACATGATTTAGCGAAAAAGCATGGAGCGAAGCATTGCCTGAAGTTCCCAGTGATTCTTGGATCGAAGCAAAGAAATCCTTGCGAGATCCTTCCGTCACAGAAACAACATTGGAAACAGGCTCCATCCACTTGGCAGCATTAGATTCCACTTCAAGCTTGCTCTTTCGGATGATATACGCACGAACATCTCCTACAAGTGAATAAAACATTTGAGAGGCAAAAATGTTCGCTGTTCCCCCAATAGTTTCTCCTGTTACATTATCCGTAAATCCAGGACCATAACCTAAAAGACCAGGAGTTTTACTGTCGCTCTCACTCCATATGAAATTTAAAACGATGTCATAGCGAGGATCACCTAGCTGAACTTCTTTACTTTCATCAAGAACTAACCAATTAGATTTTCCAATGGCATCAAAGCCATCGCTCCAACTTTTGACTATTTGACGGCCCCAATCCTTA
>JBILWH010000271.1:0-2576 GCA_044370015.1 Bdellovibrionota bacterium
CTTTTTTTGTTCTGCAAGTGAATGGGCTTCTGCAAGTGACTGTTGTGAAAGAGCCGTTAATTTTTCTATTTTTAACATTCAACACTCCTCTTAAATAAGGTGGTGTTGTTTTTGGAGAAGTCAACCGGACTAAGCTTTTAGCTTTTAGGTACTAAAATTAATAGAATACGCTTCATCAAAAATTTCTAAATCAAAAATTGAAAAGAACCCTGAATTTGTATCTTTTTTAGGTGAGAAATCAATAGAGGGATACATAAGAGATTCTGTGTTTGTACTATGTGAACGACCAAGAGCATGTCCAAGCTCATGAGCACATAAATATTTATAATAGTACTGAGCCGATGAGCTTAGCTTTGAGGGATCACCTAAAGCATTTTCTTTGATAAAAATATCGGCTTCGATGAGTCCGTTGCCAGAATAGCGAGTAAGAGTGACAGCGAGAGAGCCTGGAATTTTTGTTGTCCATGGCCATTCTCCCGAAACATAATAAATTCCGTTAATGCCATCTGTATTGAGTGAGGTGTAGTCACTTTTATAGCGAGGAGCTGTTGTGTTGTTAGGATTTATCGAAAGATTAGTATCAAGGAGAATGTCATCATAACTTGCTGAAGCCTCTGACATGATTTTGCGTAAGGCTTCTGGAACAGAGGAATCGAAAGAAAATTCTACCAAGCTACGATTCCATTTCACGATTGCGCCATTTGAGCACATGAACTCCCCACATTTATACAGAGAGAGTTGCTTTGTACATGCAGATAGAAACAAAGCCAGGCTAAGTGTGCATAAGCCATGGATAACTCTTCTCATAAAAAGAAGAATTGCAGGTAATATGCCTAAGACAGTGGGTTTTGATCGCTAAGTAAAATCAAAGAGTTAAGCGTTTAAAGCCTGTACAATCATTTAACAAGAGAAGGCAATTTTAAGCGTGAGCTTCAGGAGGCCCCTGATCTATTTTTTGAGGTATTTCAAAGAAGCACTCAATTTCTTCGTGCTCAATTGTTTCTTTTTCAAGAAGAACATGAGCCATTTTTTCAACGAGAGATCGATTTTCGCTTAAGATTTTGCACGCATTTGCAAATTCATCTTCAAGAATTTTTCGGCTTTCTTCATCAATCGACTGAGAAACTTTTTCAGATACAGAAGCGTAATCATTTTTGATAAAAGGATTTCCTTGATACATTTGGTTTTGAAGCCCAAGCGAGACAAGACCTAAGCTTTGGCTCATGCCGAATTCAGAAATCATTCTTCGAATAATTTCACTAGCTCGTTTCAAATCATCATGCGCACCTGTTGTGATTTCTCCTATGAAAACGTGTTCAGCAGCTCGACCCCCAAGAAGGGTTCGAATTTTTATTCGCAATTGTTTGTCGGTTAAAAGATGTCTTTCTTCTTCGGGAATGTGCATGGTGAATCCCAAGGCACCGCTGCTTCGGGGAATAATTGAAATTCGATGGACTCGGTCTTGTGAGTGGCTTAAGTGAGCAACCACCGCGTGACCAACTTCATGATAAGCAACTGTTCTTTTTTCAGATTCTGGCAGGACTCTACTTTTTGTTGCAAGGCCTGCAATAATTCTATCGATGGCATCTTCAAAGCAGGATCTCGGAACTTTTGTAAGATCTCTTCTTACAGCTAAGAGAGCAGCTTCGTTTACAAGATTTGCAAGATCAGCTCCTGTAAACATAGGAGTTCGAGATGCAATTTCTTTGAAGTCTATATTGTTCTCAAGTTTTACTCGGCTCGCATGAACTTTTAGAATTTCTTCGCGACCCTTTAAAGTAGGTCGATCAACAAGAATTTGTCTGTCAAAGCGGCCAGGCCTCAAGATGGCTGGGTCAAGAACTTCTGGTCGGTTGGTTGCCGCCATGATGATCACTCCAGAATGATTATCAAAGCCGTCCATTTCAACAAGAATTTGATTGAGAGTACTTTCACGCTCATCGTTTGTTGATAAGACTCCAGCGCTGCGTGATTTTGCTACAGCATCGAGTTCATCAATAAAAACAATACAGGGCGCTTTTTTCTGAGCTTCCGCAAAGAGATCTCTCACTCGAGCAGCTCCAACACCCACAAACATTTCGACAAAATCTGAGCCAGAAATTTGAAAAAAACTAACATTTGCTTCACCAGCGACAGCTCGAGCGATAAGCGTTTTTCCCGTTCCCGGGGGGCCCATCAAAAGAACACCTTTTGGGATTTTTCCCCCAATAGCGAGATATTTTTCGGGACTTTTCAAGAAACTAATAATTTCTTGTAGCTCTTCTTTGACTTCGTCGTAACCTGCAACGTTAGCAAAAGTTGTTTTAGACAAAGGATTTTGTTCAACAAGTTTTGCCCGGCTTTTCCCGAATGACATAATTCCTGTGGAGGTGCCTTGTTTAAACATACGAGAAAAAAAGAATTGAGTAATAAAAATTAAGAAAACAATAGGGAGCACCCAAGAGAGAAGAAAGTCTTTTATCCAATTATTTTGAAATTTGGATTCGTAATTAATTTTTTTTTCTTCAAGAAGAGGGATAAGTGTTTGATCATCCCCAATTCTTTCGGCAACCCACTGAGTGCTTTTAGAGTCATTT
>JBILWH010000272.1:0-2567 GCA_044370015.1 Bdellovibrionota bacterium
AGTTGAATTTCTTTTTGTGTCACAGGATGTGTAAATCGCATCATGTGAGAATGAAGCAAGATACGGTGCCATTTTTGACCACCATATAATTCATCGCCCACGATAGAAAACCCTAAAAATCTTAGATGAGATCGTATTTGGTGAGTTCTGCCTGTTTGTAATTTTAATTCAACTAAAGCATGAGGAGGGGCTTCAGAGTGAATATATCCATGAGTGATCGCTCTTTTACCGCCTTCGGGGAGAGGACTCATTCTTAGCGGATGGGTGGGGTCTCTTCCGTATTGAGTGGCAAGAGAAAAGCGTTTACCTGTTATGCGAAAAGCAGACTTTTCATCGCGACACCATTTATCTAAAAGAGGAGGAATTTTTTTGCTCAATGTAAAAGGGCTTCCCGTAGCAACTGCAAAATATCTTCTATGGACTAATCTATTTTGAAAAGCTTCTGAAAGTTTTCTATGAGTACTTGAATTTTTGGCAACAACCATTGCTCCAGAGGTGCCCTGGTCAAGTCTGTGAACTATTCCCCATCGTTCATCGGCCACAACTTCTTCGGGCCACGATTCATCTTTGCTAAGATATTTTTTATGAAGAAGCCAATGGGCAAGTGTCTTTTCAAAAGGTATTCCGTTTCCTGAATGCACAGGAAGCCCCTCGGGCTTGTTGATGACCATCAGAGATTCATCTTCAAACAAAATGTCAGGAGGAGTGTAGGTGATTTGTCCTAAATGATTCTTAGTATCAAGAGAAGGAAGGTCTTTTTGTTGTCGATCAAAAGTTACTTCATCAAGTGCTTGAAGCCTGTAAGATCTTTGAGTCACAGCTTTTGAATTTATAAGAATACATCCCTCTTCGATAAGTCTCGACCATTCGCTACGCGAACGATCAGGCGCCATCTTCTGTAGAAAAACATCGAGTCTTGTACCTGATTGTTCAGCTTCGACAACCCAGTTTTTGTAGGAATTCATATTGTTTCTTTTATAAAGGTTTTGAGCGAGCAAGTTTGTCTTCCTGTTGTAACTTTTGAATGTAGCCTTTGGCAAGTTCTGCAGATCGAGGAATATTAAGAGCTTCACAAATTAGAATGAGATGACCTCTCAAATAAACGGGATGGTGCAAGTTGAGAGGGCGTTCTTCTTCTATAGAAATAATGTGATCTGCTTTAAGCTGGCAAAGTCCTGCAAGTTGCTCTTCAGAATAGCCACGATAAATTCTAATTGCACGAATGAAGCTGCCCGTAAGAATTGTTGCGTTTTGAATTTCTTCTTCGAAGGCTGGATTTTTATCAACCTTAATTTGAGGAATTATTTCAATTTTCTTTTTATACTCTTTGGGTTCTGGTTTAGTAAAAGATTGATTTTCAAAAGCTACGTTTGAAATATTTTGTTGAATTGAGCCTTCCACAAAACCCATGGAAATATCATAGGCTTGACGCTTGCGAGCATCCCCTAAAACAAAATAAGCATCTTCTATTTCTTTGAGAATACCCTCTTTTGCGTTGTCATCGTAGAGAGAGTAGGAGGCAAGTGAATCGCGAGAGTAAGTTGATTTAGCGCGATTGTAAGCGTGAAGAATATCGTTTTGTGAGCAATGTTGAGTCAGGTCCAAGACCAAGTAAAGATTTTTGCGTTTTTGCATAAATTCTATTCTAGGGCCTCTTCACTGTTTGCAGCAAGTTTTTCGAGTTATTTTATCTGGGAAATAGCGCGCTTTCCTCACCAAGGAGAGCTTTAGTTAGTCGCGAAATTCTAGCCGCAAGAATTGATTTTGGAAATTCAGCCACCGCTGGTCGCTTCATCCTGACAGCTTTCCAGACTGAATTTTCATAGTCGATATATCCCGCATAGCGTGCATTAATTCCGAAATATCTTCTACAGACGCCGCAAATAGACTTTCCAATTTCAATATCCTGTGAGGTTCTGACTTGGTTCACCACAATATTGGGTTTTATTTTAGAAAGTTCGCGTTCAAATACTTCGCCGGCAATTGGGTCTAGGCGTGAAATGATTTCTTTGAGATCACTTGGAGAGCGAACTCCAAGTGAATTTTTAGTGTCAGATCCTTCCTCAATGACGGGCATAAAGTTTTTCAGTTCGGGACAAAGAAGGAGTTTTCTATAATAAGCCATTCGAATAAATCGATAGGCATTTTCAACGCTAGTAGGTTCGGGAAGAATGGAAAGGATTCCTTCGTCTGCGCAATTAAAAAAATCGATGGTTAGCGCAGTTGATCCCGCTCCTAAATCTAAAACAATCTCATCAAATGGAAGATTGGTGAGTTCACTGAAAAGGTCTTTCTTTCGTTCTTCCATTTGAGAAGTTACCGAAAGTGGATCGGAAGAGCCGCTGATCATCATCAATCCAGGTTGTGCGGTTGGAGTGGCAAGATCAAAGAGGTTATCTGTGCGTCGGTGAATCCAGTCGCCCAAGCCATAGCGGGGTGGGGTGACTCCAAGACACGTGTGTAAATTTGATCCACCTAAATCTAAATCAATCGCAAGAACTCTTTTTCCTTCTTGAGCAAGTAACCATGAAAAATTTGCAGAAATAAGGCTTTTTCCAACGCCTCCT
>JBILWH010000273.1:0-2566 GCA_044370015.1 Bdellovibrionota bacterium
CACCTTGTTGCTGCTGAATATTTTTGTTCACAAAAGAAGACAAGTCATTAAGGCTCTCAAAAGACTCCATGAACTCGCCCCACGAATTCTTTCGAGTCGAGGAATCCAGGCAAGCTTGCACAGCCGGAACTGATTTTGCCTCTGCTAAAATATCACTCACTGCACCGAGTGTGTTGAGATTTTGCTGAAAAACGGCCATGAAATTTTCATATTGCAAATTGTAATAATTATTGAGGACTCGAATACTACGATTCATTCCGGGAGTTCGAGAATATCCATAAAGCTGACTTGTCGAACGATTAAATCTTGAAACAAAAAACTCTGCCTGCTCGGGCATACTTTCAATCAGATTAGGATCATAAGAAACTCTTGCAAAAGCAGGTAAAGAAAAACTTAAAATCAAAGCCGCAAGACAAATGTTTTTTTTCTTAAACTGCTTGATCACGATTTAGCGATTCCTCTCTACTTTACGAGTCGAATCTTCATTCCTGACGGTCGGACCATTATTCACAGGCAAACCAGAAGAGGAAGGACCTCGAACCCTTGAACCCAAAAGACCTTTTCTATCTTCTTCTTCAGACCAGCGTTGAGTTGCTGCTTGAGCAAAAGCAAGTGCACATTCCGCTTGTTTATCAAACTCTTCTCGAATTCCATTTTTTTGTTTGATATCCATCAACGCAATATCAAAATAGTTTTGATAAGTCTGAAGTGCAAAAGGAGTTAAAAGCTTTGTTAACAACCCTCCACTCGTGCCACCATTCATCATGTCCAATTCAGGATTTCCTGAAGAGGAACCCATGAGTTCATTATAAGAAAGAGTCCTTAAATAATTTAAAGAATTAGTATCTACAAGATTTGGGTTTTCCGTTGTGATTCGCGAAAGTGCTTTTTTAGAAGCAGCCTCTAACATTTGAAAATCTAGTCTTGTTCGATTTCTTCGTTGGTTTGCAAAGTTGGCAGCAACTTCCATCGCCCCCTTACTGAGAGATTCAAGAGTGTTTTGTTTTGATTGAGTCAGAGGCCCGGTTAAAGGAATACCCAAGCCTTTTAAAACATCTTTTGAAGCATCTTCCATCGAAGAATATGTCGCAAGACCATCATTTGCTCCGCTTTTTTCGCAAACCAAACCTTGGTAACCTTTCGCGAGTGTTTTTTCTAATTTATCAGAAATACTTGAAACTATTTTTTCATTTCTTTCATTATCAGATCCAAGTCCGATAGATTTCTTGAGATTGGAAGCTGCTTGATTACACGCATTTATAAAATCTTGTCTAAAGCGAGAATCAAGAGATCCTTTGAGCTGACTTCTTTCAGCTTCTAAAGCTTTGACCTTAGCTGCAAGCTTTGGATCAGCTTTAGATAACCTATCTCTTTCATCCTTGGTTAACCTTTTATATTTCGCCGCACCCCCTGCTAGGGAAACATCGGGATCAAATCCGTCATCATCAGCACCACCAGTTTCAGCGTCTGAAGCAGGAGGCGGAGTCGTTGGAGTAGAATGAGAAGCAGAACCACCAACTACAGGCGTTGCCTTACTAGGATCAAGCTGAGATGCCCCTTCAGCTTTAGGAGTCTCAGTCCCTACTCCTTCTTTAGGCCCACTTTCAGTAGGTGCCTTTTCTTTAGTGCTTAAAGCCACAAGAGAAGAATCTATACTTTTATCACAGGGATCATTTTTGCCTTCCAAAGCAGAACGACGCCTATTTAAATCTATGCTTGTTAAACCGCTGGCAGCAAACTCCTTACAAAAATCATCAACACTTTTGTCACCTTCTTTTTTCTCTAAAGATTCATAGGTTTTTTTTTCAGCTTGTAATAACCTTTTTTCAGACTGATCTTCTAACTTAGCAGAAGAAATTCTTTTATCTAGTTCTTTAATGTTACCTGTTTTTTCATCTCCCAAAATCTCTACCTTTTTACTCACATCTTCTTTGAGTGAAGGAGAAACTTTTCCATCTTCAGGAAGCAATTCTTTTATTTCTGCACTTAAACCACGAAGAGCTTTTGTACTCACAAGCTCTCGCTGACTCTCATTCATTTCCTTCCAATAAGGTGTGGCCTTTTGAGTAACTGCTTCGGAAAATCTTTTGTAATTAACCTCTATCTCTTGTGCTGTAGAACCAGCAATTTCAGCTTTCCATTTTCCACCCTCTGAAAGCAAAACAATTCCATATTTTTTCTTTAATTTGTCATTTAAAACTTGGTCAATTGCATAACCCTCTTCACTTGAAACAGCCGCGTCTTCTAACTCTTTTAAAATATCTTTTTTAATTTTTTCAGCGGCAAGTTGAGAAATAGCCGTTCTTTGATGGGGTCCTAAAGTCCCATAAGCTTCAAGTTGCCCTTTGACTTCAGCTAACTTATCTTGAGCGAGTTTTTTTTCAAACTTATTTGAACGAATAGATTCTTGAATGCTTGTTAAGCGGTCATTTTGTTTTTGATCGAATTCACTAACTGTTGAGGCGTCAGCTTCTGAGAACCCTCCCAAAAAAACACCAAGACAAAGCGCGATTTGTAAATTTTGGGCAAGAATTTGCTTTCGTGAAATCATTGAGAACACCATCCC
>JBILWH010000033.1:0-8464 GCA_044370015.1 Bdellovibrionota bacterium
AGAAAAAATGAAGCTTCATGGTTCACCAGAAAAAAATTCAGATACCACATTTAGTGCATTGCTTAAAAAAGTAAAAGAAAATTATTGAAATAGAAGTTTAGTTTATAGAATTGTTTGAAACGCTCAAGCTTCCTTCTGTTTGCGCCATTTGAATTCGGGTAAATAAATATAAAGCAGTGATTCTTCGAATTTCGATGAGTGAAATAAATTCGCCAGAGCTTCCAAGAGCTCTTTCTATAATTTCTTCCATCATTTCTAAATCAATTGCACCTACACTGTGAAGTTTTAAAAGATAAGTGTGAGCTTTGGGGTCAATTTTAGTTGCTTCAATCTCGGAAAGCATTCTGAGAGGAATGAGTTTTTTTATTTTTTCTTTAGAATTTTTTTTGTTTTTTTGAGGACGCCTTCTCCAAAGAGGGCCAAGGGTACTTTTTTCAATAAACTGAAAGGCACCTGCTATTTCTTTTTCTGTAAAACCTAAATTCAGAAGTTCGTCGGAAACGTTTTGTTCGTCAAAAATCTCATTATTTTCAGATAAAAAACGGCCAATGATCCCCACAGCCTCTTTAATGCGATCATTTTGGCGTTCGTTCATTTTTTAAAGAAACCTCAAATTAATTCTTAAGGTTCTCCTTCCTTCTTCTTTTCGGAAAGAGCTTGGAAAAGCTTAATTCTATTTAAAATTTCCTCAGAAAAATGCTCTATTGAGTGAACAGCTTCGGCATAAGTATTTGTAATCATGAGATTGTTACCGGTGTATGTGTTTTCTGTTAAGGAACCCGATAGGGCGTAAACTGGTATTCCAAAATCATGACAAGCTTTAACTGTCCACCAAGTTCCAGATTTCTCTTTTGCTTGAATCACAAGAAGAGCGTCTACGTTTGCAGCAAGCCAGTAATTTCTCTCAATCCAGTAATAAGGTTCAAGGTTTTGATTTGATTTTCGATAGAGGCAACGTGGAGTGATTATTGAGGAATTTAAATCTTTTTTAATTTTTTGAAAAATATCGTGGTTGCTAAAGGGCGTCGGTTTTTCAGGGTCGCCCACGACCCAGCTATACGTTGGGATTTTATATTTAAGAGCAAAGTGATGAGCTTGTGCATCTACTCCTAGGGCTCCGCCTGAGATAATTCTCAAGTTTTGCGATTCTAGTTTTAATACAAGATTCTCGATAAGGACTTTACTTTCTAAGCTTGGACGACGAGATCCGACTATTCCTAAATGAAACCTATTCCTGTTGGGCTTTGACCCACAGTAGTAAAGCTCGTGGCTTGCTAAAAATTTAGGAAAATTTTTTTGAAAAAAAGAAAGTTTAGGGTCTATTTCGTACAGAGTGGTCGTGAGGAGCATGTTTAAGGACTTACAAAAATTATGCCTAGATTAAATATCGTCTTCTCCAGGAAGGACAACGTCTTTTTCTTTGAAGATATGAGTTGCTTCAAAGGGTTTTTGTCGAATAGGGCAGGGGTTAAGCTCACAGCGCGCGCAAAATTTTTGCCAGCAAGGCTCGATATGGGGGTGAAATTCACAGTCTTCTGAAAACTTATGATTCATTTCTTTGCAATAAGCTTCTGCAGCGTCGTGAGAATGTCTTATGTCCCAGAATTCGGGCATCACAAGGTGAAGATCAACGAAATTATTCAGGCCACTTCTAAAAGTTCTTAAGTGGTGTACATCGATAATGTGTTTGGGTTTTGAGGGAGAATTGATTTCTTCAATAATTTTATTAATAAGGATAGGATCTTCAATATCTGAAAGAACTTTTGCAGATTTAATAATGATTTTATAGGCGTTATAAAAAAGTAAAAGAGCAACGCCTATTCCGATGAGTGAATCAAAAAAAATAAAACCAGTTAGCTTTACAAGCAGAAGTCCCACGATTACCCCAAGTGTTGTGTAAAAGTCAGAGAGTAAGTGTTTTGCGTCGGCAATTATTGCTTCACTTTTGAGTTTTTTTCCTTGATGGAGCTGCCAAGCACCAAGGCCTGCATTAAGGATTGCTCCCATTCCAGAGAAAATAAAAGCATCCTTTAAGTTTCTAAGTTGAGAACCAGAAATAAGTCCATGAGCTCCTTCGTAGAGTAAATAGAAACTTGCAAAAAGCATCATTCCCCCTTCAATGGAAGATGAGAAATATTCTATTTTCCCATGCCCGTAAGGATGGTTTGAGTCAGCTGGGCGTTGAGCTTGATAGGTCGCAATAATGGCAAGGATTGTTGCAGCGATATTAAGGACGCTTTCAAGGGCATCTGTTTTGAGAGCAAGAGATCCGCTTAATATAAATGCCCACCATTTCAGGGCTACAACAGAGATAGATACGAAAAGAGATAAAAAAAGTACTTGTAGTCTACTGAACGTAAAATTCATCACCAGCTCTAACTTCTTTTACCGAATCATAGACGTACATTGTTGCTAAGTCGATGTCTGCGTCGACAACGATGGCCTTTGCAATCGGAGCTCCATCTCTTTTGACAATGTAATTTGCTCCAATGGAAGTTGAATTGCCACCAACATATTTTTTAAATTTTGCACCAATAAAACTTCGTGAACCAGAAAAAAGGATTTTTTCATCTTGATTCGGTTCAAGAAAAGCTGAGACAGTACCAATCGAATAAGAGCGAATATCTATAAGGCTTTTTTTGTCCGTCACAGGCGGCATGAATACGTCGTACTTTTCTTTGACAATATAGTCACCTTCGGTGATTTCAGCAAAAAGTTCTGCAACTTTTACATTTCTTCCATTTGATAAAACTTTACCTAGGTATTTTACAAAATATCCATCTCCGTGCTTGTTGAGTCGAACAACAGAATAAATTCCAAATGGAATTCCAAAATCTCGAATGACATCACCCTTTTTCCAGAAAACACGCTCTCCCTCATCATCTTTAGGAATTTTGGCAACAGCATTAGGAATTCTTCTCTTGTAAAAATTTACGATTCTAATGTTTCCCTCAGAAAGAGCAGGGTCAGTTGTCTTAAAGAGACTTTCTGTGGGGGTGTAGTCAAAGATGGGTGTTTCAGAAACATTGAGGTTATCTAAAGTTTTAAAAAGATCTTCTTCCGCAAAAATTTTATAAAGAGGATTAAAGAATAAAAAGATAATAAGAATAGAAAATTTTTTCACATATAAACTATCGACACAAAAGCTTATTCATTTGAGAGCCAAGCTTTTGAATTATGAGTAAGTTTTTTGACATCAAATCCAGCATTTTGACGGCCTTTTGTAATCATAAGTTCAAAACATTGATTTAGAGAAAGGCGTTCGCAGGCCCGAGGATCTTGAGTACTTGCATCTATACATTTAGAGGGACTAAAAGAAACAATCGGAGCGTCAGATCCAAGCGAAAGTCTGAGCCCTGCATTTAAAAAGCTTTTAAGTCGATAGCTTTCCTTGATGGCTCTTTTTTCTCCAAGTCTTTTTAAAATAAAACTTGAGTCAGCTATTCGATGAGAGGGCTGAAGGCCTAGAGACCAGAATCCTTGTTTTTTTATTTTCTCAATTTGATCGTCCCGGCAAACTTGAAGGTGTTCAAGTCGATGAAAAAATCTTTCTGACTTGGCGGAAGCTTTTTTTAGTTCAGGAGCAAGTGCATCTCCTAAGCGAAGAGCTTGATCGATAGCTCCATCGCCTAAAGCATGAAAAGCCAGAAGAAAGTTTTTTTCTAATGCTTGTTTAGCCTTCTGAAAAAGATTTTCATCCTTCCATATTTGGATTCCTGTATTTTGTGGATTGTCTTCATAAGCTTGGCTTAGCCAAGCACTTTGAGATCCCAGCGAGCCATCGAGAAAAAATTTAACATATTGGTTATTTTTTTTGGATGAGGTTTTGAAAAAATCAAAACTATGAATATCTCCAAAATAATGAAGATCAAATTCCGAATCTGTAGTTAATTTTAGATTTTGAAGATCTTTAAAGGAAATCAGCAAGTCGCACCCTGAAGAAATTCCTTCTTTTTTTAGATTTGAAATAATTTTTTTAAAATTTCTTATAAATTCATCCGTGTCTATTTCTTGCTCGGGTATCTTTGCAATTTCTTTATCTTTTATAAGTTGAGAGTGGTCTATTTTAAGTTTCTTTTTTGCAGCTTTTGACAGGTATGCACTGTGACCACATTTTCTAAAGAAGTAGATTTCCCTGTCTTGAGGTAAAACTAAATCAAAATACCTTGTGATTTCATCAAGGCCTAAACCGTAAAATTCTTCATTCCATCCAAAACCATACACAACGCTCTTGTTGTTTGAGTCCATCTCAACGTTGAGCTCTTCCGTTGTTTTTTGATTCAGGTCAATTTGACTTAAAAGCCTCGCCATCCAGCTGGGATGCATATGGGAATCAAAAAAACCTTCATGAAGAACGGGAAGACTTAGGAAGTCCTCCTCTTTAGCGGGTCGAAGGGGTAGGAGTTCAGAGATTTGTACCCATTTAGAGGAATAACGATGAGGCACAGGAGAGTGGCTAAGGACAGAAACTTTAGCTCCCTGATAATCCAGGCTAATAACCTGTTTTTTTGAGATTTCCAGGCTTTGCATTTTATCTCTTGGTTTATAGGTGGGGCGTAATTTTCTTTCAAGTTGGGCCTATACGATTTACAGTAAAAACATGTTTGGTCCCATTAAAGGAGTCGTTTTTGATTTGGAGGGGACGCTCATTAATACTTATAAAACAGTTTTGATGGGAGTAGAGAAAACACTTGAAGCTGTGGGTGAGAGTCTTGAAGAGTCTGAGATTCTTTCTTTGAACCAAAGTCCCATGATGTTAATTCGACAAGTTGTCCCTGAAGAAAAGTGGGAAGCCGCCTTTTTATTTTGGCAAAAGTTTGAAAGTAATATTGAAAAAAATATTTTGGTTTATCCAGGAGTTGAGGAAACTTTAGAATATTTAAATAAAAAAAATATATTTATAGCTCTCTACACGAGTCGTGATCGTTTGAGTACATCAAGTATTTTGGAAGAAAAAAAATGGATTCCAAAATATTTTTCTCATGATCGTCTTCGATGCGGGGACGATTTAACGGGGCGCAAGCCTTCACCTTTGCCCATTGAAGATTTGTGTAAGATTTATAATTTAAATAAAAAAGAAATTCTAATGATTGGTGATAATAGAATAGATGCCGAAGCGGCCAAGGCAGCAGGTGTTTTATTTGGGGCGGCCCTTTGGGACCTTCCGGGCTCTGAAAAGCAAACCTTTCGAAGTCGTTACTCTCAGTCTTGGAATAAGTGGACAGGTGTTGAGGTTCAGTTACGCTTGCCGTCCCCCTTGTCACTTAAAGAGTATTTTGAAAGTTTTTAGTGAGGCTTTTTGTGAAAAAAGATTCAAAAAAAATAAAGCGGCTCTTTGAAGGGCCTTTTATCTTGGCCTTGGCTTTTTTTCTCATGTTTTTAGTTATGGGTTTTTTTGTTTTGAGAGCTTATTACATGGGTTACGTAGGCAATCAAACAAGCCTTGAGCTATCTGATGGATCAAAAAAAACAATCCCCTTGGATCAGACTTTGTTTTACAAGGATCGTCTTGTTTTAGTGAAGGACCTACTCACAAGCGAAAAAATGTTATTTGTTTTTTGGGCTACATGGTGTGATCCCTGCATTGAAGAAATTAAATCGATGCCTGCTAAATTAAAAGCATTGGAAGCGAAGGGATATCAGCTTGTCTTTGTAAATTATGATGGGGCTCAAAATAAAGAGAAAGCAGAAAGTTTTATTTCTTCTTTTGGAATGACGACTTCTTTTGATCCTCATCAGCAAATTCTTTCTGCGTTAGGAATTTCAGCTCTGCCCATATCTCTTGTTGTGGATAAGTCAGGGAAAATCTCTAAAATTCTTTTTGGTATTTTAAACGAAAAAGAACTTTAGTTAAAAATTCATATTAATTTTTAAGAGGATACTTTCCAGACAAAAGAATTTCTTCTGCATAGAAATTTGTTTCACAGTCCCAAAGTAAAAATTCAGACGAATAGTGTGGAGAGATGAGGCCCCATTTAGAATCATATCCTAAAGCGGACGCTGCATTGTATGTTAGACTACAGAAAATTTCTGCAGGACTGAGTTTCATCTGCGAAGCTGCAAGCTTTGCTGTAAATAAAATCGAAGAGTCGGGAGCTGTGCCTGGATTATAATCAGTGGCTAATGCCAAACGAGCTCCGTGATCAATTATTTTTCGAGCAGGGGCATATTCAAGGCCCATAAAAAAACTTGTGGCAGGTAAGACGGTGGCGATAGTTGAAGAATTTTGTAGAGACCTTAGCGCTTGATCGGATATCTTTTGTAGGTGATCTACGCTCAGAGCTGACATCTTTACTCCCAGCTCTGCGGCTCCCATATGAGTGATTTCATCCGCATGGATTCTAGCTTTAATCCCAAGTTTTTGAGCAGCCTTTAAAAAGCGTTCTGTTTCTTGAATTGAGAAAAAACCAACTTCCGGAAAGGCATCTACAAAGTCGGCTAATTTTTCTTTAGAAATTAGTGGGAGTAAGTTGATCATTTGAGTTGTCCATGTTTTTTCATCTGTATTAGATGGAATCGCATGAAGACCTAAAAAGGTTTTTTTAATTTCAACGGGTGCTTTGGAGGAGTATTTTTTTAAGGCTTTGAGAATTCGAAGTTCTTCATCGGCACTGGATCCATATCCGCTTTTGATTTCAACAACGCGAACTCCTTCTTTATGCATGAGTTTAAGTCTTTTTTCTAAGCTTGAAATGAGATCTTTTGCTTTGCACTCTTGAGTGTCACGAAAGGTTTTGCGAATTCCTCCGCCGGCTTTGTTGATCTCAACATATGATTTACCACTCCAGCGATCAAAGTACTCATTCCAGCGGGCTCCTCCAAAAAGAGCATGAGTGTGAGAGTCGATAAAAGCAGGAGTTGCGATAAGATCCGAGCAATCTACTTTTCGTGTTTTCTTAGGAATTTTTGAAGTGATTTCTACAATCTGGTTATTTTTACAGAGTATATGAAGGGGGCCCTTAAGAATTTGAAGATCTTCGCTTTTCACGAAGCGCCCATTTTTTTGGGCAAAGCCTTGTCCGGTGATAATGGCTTTGAGGTTTGTATAAATTATTGGATTACTTTTTTTTGTGCTCAATTTATTTTTCCCACATTGGAATGCGAATTTTTTCTTTTTTCGCAACTTCTTCTGCTTTTTCATATCCAGCATCGACGTGTCTTAAGACTCCGAATTGTGGATCAGAGGTGAGCACGCGTGAGATTCTTTGAGCGGCTTCATCTGTTCCATCGGCTACAATCACAACCCCTGAGTGTTGGCTGTAACCCATGCCCACTCCTCCTCCGTGATGGAGGCTGACCCACGAAGCTCCGCACGAAATATTGGACATAGCATTTAAGAGCGGCCAGTCAGAAACCGCATCGCTACCATCTTTCATGGCTTCTGTTTCTCGGTTAGGAGAGGCCACACTTCCGCAATCAAGATGATCTCTACCAATAACAATTGGAGCGGAGACAATTTTCTTTTTTACAAGTTCATTTAAGAGCAATCCCGCTTCTTTTCTCTCACCATATTTAAGCCAACAGATTCGGGCAGGTAAACCTTGGAATTTCACTTGAGGAGCTCCGTGGGTGATCCAATTTTTGAGATGAGTATTAGAGGGAAAAAGTTTGAGGATGGCTTCATCGGTTTTTGCAATATCTTGCGGATCACCACTGAGTGCAACCCAGCGAAAGGGGCCCGAACCTTCACAAAAAAGAGGACGTATATATTCAGGAACAAAGCCCGGGATCTTTTTTGTATCTCGTGCGCCACCCCGTTCACTCATAGCCCTTAGGTTATTTCCGTAGTCAAAAACAATAGATCCACGACGTTGAAATTCGAGCATGGCCTCAACGTGTTTCGCCATAGAGGAGTAAACTTCTTTGAGGTATTTGTCTTGATTTTCTTGTCTGAGTTTTGCGGCCTCCTCACAAGAGTATCCCACAGGGATGTAACCCACTAAGGGATCATGTGCGCTTGTTTGATCTGTCACAACATCGATGGCAAAGTTTTTTTCTAAAATTTTTGGTAAGATTTCTGCTACGTTTCCGCAAAGACCAAAAGATCGCGCAATTCCCGCAGTTTTACATTCGTTAAGTTTGGAAAGTCCCTCTTCAAGTGTTTGAACTTCTTCATCGAGATATTTCTCAGCAATTCTTCTTCTCAAGTGTTCACGATCTACTTCAATTGTTAGAACGGTTCCCCCCGCAATTTTGACAGCTAAAGGTTGCGCTCCACCCATTCCGCCAAGTCCAGCGGTAATCACAGAACGGCCTTTAAGAGGGTGGTCTTTTGCTCCAAAATGTTTACGCCCACAAGCTGCGAAAGTTTCGTAGGTTCCCTGGAGAATTCCTTGAGTTCCGATATAGATCCATGAGCCAGCGGTCATTTGTCCGTACATCATGAGACCTTTTTTATCGAGCTCATGAAAATGCTCCCACGTTGCCCATTTAGGAACAAGGTTTGAATTTGCGATGAGTACTC
>JBILWH010000034.1:0-8358 GCA_044370015.1 Bdellovibrionota bacterium
TTGTCTCAATATCAGGCTGCCTTTCAAGCGGCGGGGCTGCTTGTCTTTGGAGCGATTTTGGGCGCGATTGTTTTAGCAAGAGGACATTTGGGCAAAAAGGAGAATTCATGATCGCAACAGGACAGTTAGTTTTTTCAGTCGCGATATTTTTGTTTTGTATAGGAGCTCTGACTTTTTTTACAAAAAGAAGTGCGGTAGTTGCTCTTATGGGAATTGAGCTCATGCTGAATGCAGTGAACTTAATCCTAGTTCAAGCTGGTCAAGTTTATAAAAATGCTGAGGGAACTTCACTTGTTCTTTTTGTGACTCTTGTTGCAGCCGCTGAAGCGGCTCTCGCTCTTTCAATATTTGTCATTCTTTATAGAAAATACGGATCTCTCACTCTTGAGAATTTTCGTTCCATGAAGGGTTAAGCAAAGGGTAAAAAGGATTGAATCAATGACAGATGTTTTAAACATTGTGGAAGCCCCTTTAAGTTGGATTATCTTGTTGCCAGCTCTGGGTGCAATTTTGAATGGATTATTTAGGTTTAAGTCTCCTGTAAATGGATTGCTTGCAACAGCATTTTGTTTTGCTGCTTTTGTTGTGTCGATTCTACAATTTTTAAAATTTCCTGAAGCTTCGAAGCTTGTAGATCCAGGCTATCTTTGGTTTCAAGCAGGACACGTTAAAGCTCAGATGGGATTTGAGCTCACACCTTTTATGAGTGTCATGTTGCTTGTGATCACAGGCGTGGGATCACTTATTCATCTCTATGCAACATCTTATATGAGCCACGATAAAAGTCCGGCTCGCTTTTTTGCTTATTTAAATTTATTTGTCACTTCAATGCTGGTTTTGGCTTTATCAAGTGATTTAGTTGGGGTTTTTTTGGGATGGGAAGGTGTAGGTGTTTGCTCGTACTTACTCATCGGATTTTGGTTTGAAGAAGATAAAAACGCTCGTGCAGGGATCAAAGCTTTTATCACCAACAGAGTCGGTGACTTAGGTTTTTTAGTCGCCCTCTTTGTGGCTTTTGCCTATTTTGGAACTTCTTCTGTTTCAGGAATTATGGAATGGGTTGCTGATCCAGGAAGAGCAGCGGCTTTACCTGTGTGGGTTCTTACAGTTTTTGCCCTTGCTATTTTTTGGGCAGCTTGTGGAAAATCCGCACAAATTCCTTTGTACATTTGGTTGCCTGATGCGATGGCAGGCCCCACGCCTGTTTCTGCTTTGATCCACGCAGCGACAATGGTTACTTCGGGAATTTTAGTAATTGTGCGATTGTGGCCTATTTTTGCAACACAAACAGAAGTTCTGACAGTCATTTTTTGGGTGGCTCTTTCAACAGCATTACTTGCCGCCCTGATGGCCCTTACTCAAAGAGATTTGAAAAAAGTTTTAGCTTATTCAACGGTTTCTCAATTGGGGTTTATGTTTGCAGCTTTGGGAGCAGGTGCTCCAACGGCGGCTTTCTTTCATGTTGTCACACACGCTTGCTTTAAAGCACTTTTGTTTTTGACTGCGGGTTCTGTGATTCACGGAATGCACGACGAGAAAGATATCTTTAAAATGGGCGGACTTAGAAAAAAAATGCCTTGGTCTCACGTGGCTTATTTAGTGGGATGTGTTGCGATTGCGGGCTTTCCTTTTACATCTGGATTTTTTTCCAAAGATCTTATTTTGACAAAAGTTTATGAGTCTCGGGGAGTCTTGGGTTATGGCCTTCTCCTGTTAGCTGCAATGCTCACTTCTTTTTACATGTTTCGCTCATACTTTCTCACTTTCTCTTCGGCTCCTCGAAGCCGTGAGGCTGAACAGGCTCATGAAAGCTCCGCGATGATGATTATTCCACTTATGATTTTAAGTCTTCTTTCTTTAATTGTGGGATGGCTTGAAATTCCTCACATGTGGGGACACTTACAATATTTTTCTCACTGGGTAGAATCTTCAGGCGCAAAAGGGCTTGAGGGGCATTCAGTGGATGCTTCAACCGAATGGATATTAATGGGTATCGCCACTCTCGCATCTCTTGCTTCAGCTATTTTTGCTTATTTGAAATATAAAAAAGGACCTGCCGCTTCTTCAGAAAACTTTGCGTGGAAAGTATCCTTCAATAAGTTTTACGTTGATGAAATTTATGAGGCTTTTATTTTGAAGCCGCTTCGAAAAATAGGAACATGTTTAAGTCTCTGGATTGATGAATATGGAATTAATGGAGCCTTGCATGGAAGTTTTGCTTCGTATCGAATTACAGGACAGCTTGCTTCTATTTTTCATACAGGCTCCATTCAAAGTTATGCACTGTTAATGCTCTTGGGTCTCTTAGTATTGTGGGGAGTTGTGAATATATGGTAAGCGTTCTTCTTTGGCCTCTTTTAAGTCTTCTTGTTCTTGCGTTTTTTAGAAAGCAAAACTGGGCTCAATGGGTAAATCTTTTACTTCATCTTCCTTGGATATTTTTTTTAATAGAACTTATAAAAGTCACCCCTGCTGGAGCTCCTTTTGGACTGACTGAGACTTACGGAAATCTTCCTGTTTTTAAAAGTGTTTTATCACTTGGCGCTGATACCTTGAATGTTTCCCTTATCGCTCTAACTGTTTTCTTAAGTTTTTGTTTGAGCTTTTATTTCCTAGGGCATTCCAAGATTTCTCAAAGCTTTTTGATTTTATTTCAACTTTTAAATTTTGGAACTATAGGATCTCTTTTGGCTGCTGATGCTTTTCTTTTTTATATTTTTTGGGAGTTCATGCTTATTCCTCTGTTTTTTCTTATTGGAATATGGGGATCAGAGAATCGCGTTTATGCAGCTTTAAAGTTTTTCTCCATGACTCTTGCTGGATCTTTAGCTCTTCTTGCAGGAATTTTTTATATTTTGACAAAAACAGAAGTTCAATCTCTTGCGTGGTCTGAACTTTCACGAAATGCAGAGATGTTGAGTGTGGCAGCTCCCTGGCTGGGATGGGCTTTTTTATTGGCTTTCTTGGTAAAGGTTCCTGTTTGGCCTTTGCACACCTGGTTACCTGATGCTCATACAGAAGCTCCAACCGGTGTTTCAGTTATGCTGGCAGGAATTTTGTTGAAGCTTGGTGTCTACGGAATGCTTCGGTGGGTGTTGCAGATTTTTCCTGCGCTTTATTGGAACTCAACAGATCTTTTGTTTGTCGCTGCAGTGACGGGAATTATATTGGGAAGCTACGGAGCTCTTCGACAGACAGACATTAAGCGAATGATTGCTTATTCTTCCGTTGCGCATTTGGGTTTTGTTGTTTTAGGTGCAATCTCTACAAACGCAACGGCACAATCTGGAGCTTTTTTTCAAAATTTTGCCCACGGATTGAGCACGGGACTTTTATTCTTAAGTTTTGGAATGATTTACGATCGTACTCATTCTCGTAAGCTAGAGGATTATGGAGGGCTTGCCTCCACAAATCGCTTTTTAGCGTTTACTTTTGTTTTTGCCTCAATGGCGAGTGTTGCCTTGCCTGGACTACCGGGTTTTGTAGGGGAATTTTTGATTTTGTCGGGAACTTTTTTACAAAAAGGATGGTGGGTTTTGTTGCCACTTTTAGGAGTTGTTTTGGGAGCTATGTATACTCTTCAACTTGTGAAGGGACTTGTCTTTGGAAAAGTTTCTCCTCTGATAGAATCTCATCCTATTACTTTAAAATGGAATGAATATGTTTCCATTTTTCCTTTTTTAATCGGGCTTGCTATTTTGGGCTTAGCTCCACAATTTTTATTGGCATGGATCAATGGATCTATTCCCGTCAAGTAAGGATGAAACATGAACGAATTTTTTCAAAGTAAAATTTTTGAAGTCACCTCTGATCATCAGAAAGATTTACTTCCTCTTTTTTTATTGTCGCTGGGTTTTGGGCTTTCTGTTTTAGGAGCGGGGTTAAAATTATCGTCTAGATTTTTTAAAATCACAGGAATTTTAGTTTTTTCATTAGCAATTGTTACGTGGTCTTTAGTTTTATTTGAAAGTGAAAGCTTGGTTTTAGGTTTGTCTTTTTCTCATTATTCCAGAGTTGTGGGGGCTTTGAGTTCTCTTTTTGCTCTTTCAAGTTTTATTTTGTTTGACGTTTCAAAGCGCTATGAGAAACGCCCAGAGTGGCTTGCCCTTTTGATTTTGTCAGTAATGGGGCTGAGTTTACTTCCAGCGTCCAGAGACTTAATTAGTTTTTTTGTCTTCCTCGAATTTTTTTCTATTCCTTCGTATATTTTGGCTGGCTACGATACAAATCGCGAGAAAAGTTTAGAGGCCTCGCTCAAATATATGCTCACGGGTGCTTTTGCCTCTGCTCTCTTGTTGATGGGGATAGCTCTCGTGTATCTTTGTTCTGGAACGGTTGCTTATTCCGCGTTGCAGTCTTATTTTCCGTCTCATTTACTCTCAAGCCTTGCTTTAGCCTTGGTCTTGGCGGGGATTTTTTTCAAAATGACCATTGCGCCTTTTCATTTTTGGGCGCCTGATGTTTATCAGGGAGCGCCTATGGGAGTAGCGGCTTTTTTGGCTGCAGGAACTAAGCTAAGTCTTTTTGTTTCTGCGTCTTTGGCTTTTTCTGAGACTGGATTGTCTTCAAGAACTGATCTCATAAATTTTGCCCTAATTGCCGGAACAGTGAGTATTTTGGTGGGAAGCTTTTTGGCTTTTTCTCAACGCTCTTTTAGAAGAATGTTGGCTTATTCCGGGACAGTCAATGCAGGAGTTTTAGCCCCTTTGATGGTTTTAGGAAAAGAGGGGCTTTCATCAGGCATTTTTTTTCTTTTGGTTTATGGACTTAGTTTGGCTTTAATTTTGAGTGCTTTTTCAAGTCTTTTAAAAAAACATCATCTCGACGCAAATGCAGATTTAGATCCTGAAGAATTTAACCTCAAAGATGGTCTTCACAGTAAATCACAGAGCCTTATTCTTGTTTTAGGTCTTTTTTCATTAGCAGGCATTCCCCCTTTGCCTGGTTTTTTTGCTAAGTATTGGGCTCTTTCTACACTTTGGTCACAGGGACATTGGTGTCTTGTTCTGTGGGCTCTTTTAGGAACCCTTATGGGCGTTGCTTATTACATTCGAATTGCAGGTAGGCTTTTCTTTGCCGAAAAGCGTAGCGCAATTATCTAAGAACTTTCACCTCAGCTGCTTGGTTCTCGGTTATTATATCCATGAGGGTAGTGTTAAATCATGGATACAAAAAGTTCAGAACGTATTCGTATTAGGCTTTCATCAGGACAGATTAAAGGTCCATACACTCGAAATGAAGTTATCCTTCGAATAAAAAAGGGAAGATTTGACGGCTCCGAAGAAGTTTTTTTGGAAAGCGAAGGTCAATGGAAGCCCATAGGAGCTGAAACAGAGTTTTTTGATTTAATTCAAGAAGTTCAATTTGGCGTCAGAGGGGGCACAGGTATATCGGATCGGGGTTCGCCTAAAAAAGGATGGAGTGATTCAGTAGAAAAAAAAGACGCATCTAAGATAGATTCAACAGAAAAAATTCAATATGGCAGAGATACTCAAAATGTAAACCCTCGACAATCGATTCAAAATATAAACCCCTTTCAAATTGAAACCCCCTCTTCTCAGGGCAGAAGCCCTTCTTTAAATGAGAAAAATATACAAGTATCTCCGAGTTCAAAAGGAGCTCAAACTGTGAAAGGGTTTGAAGATCTTTCTTCGTCGCCTAAGGAAAAGCCAAAAAAATTTCAAGGGCTCTTCTTGATAGTTTTTGTTTTAATAGGAGCCTATTTTTTTTCTGACTATTTTTCAGGCTCAAAAGAAGAAGCTTCTCAGAAGATCAACCTTGAGTACAAGTTCGATTTTAAAAAAGGATATTTTCGCCCACTTTTGTTAAGACTAAAAATGGTCCCTCAGTATACTTTTCCTACTCAGACTCTTACGTTAGATTTTGAAAAATTAAAAGTTTTACCCCTTAGTGTCCACGATCTTTTAATGACGGTTGATGAAAATGAGGGGAATGCAGAGGCCAGCTTAAGTGCAAGTTCTTGGTTTTTAAAGGCTTGGACTTTTAGAGTTGTTGGAGACGCCATTTCTGTTGCAGAACCCAAAAGAGGAGCCGAGTTTAAGAAAGCTTCCCAGGCGCTTCTCAAAGAAATTGAAAAAAATATAAAATTACCTGACGAAATAAAACAACTATTTTTTGCCCTTGATTTATTTTTAAACGGAGATTTTGAGAAATCTTTAAAAACGATCGAAGCCGTTGGGGTGAAGAGTTTAGCCATTAAATCCTTTTACAGAGAAATTTCCTATTGGGTCTCTCTAATGCCTGAATATCGACAAAAGCTAAGCGTTCAAAACTTTTTTACAGATCAAGATTTGTTAGCTTTGCCTGTAAGAGCGGAAAGAGAAGAGCGGTTTAGGAAAAGTTATGACGGACAAAGCTTTAACGAAGATTTTATAAAAAAAGCAGACGATTTTCTCTCCTATGAAGCCCATTCTTTATTGGCGTGGTATTTGATTGCAAAATATAATGTTCTTAAGTTTAAAGGAAATCCGCAGGTTCCCAATCGATATTTTTTTACAGGATTGTGTGAGCTATCGCTTTATCCAAAAGTCTTGCAGCTTTTTTACTGGAAGCAGTATTCTCAGTTTGTGGCTGATTCGCTATCGGTCGATTTGGCTCAGATTTATGCAACGATAGAGGCTCTTGATAAGGGAAGCTTTGAATTAAGTCCAAGCGTCGTTGACCTTGACGATGCTTTTTTTAGATTCGGAAGTCTTTTAGAAAATTACAAAAAAGCTTTTGAGCAAAATGAAATGAATAATGTTGAAAGAGCTTCTTTTCAGGTTGTTTCAGAGGCCTCTCCAAAAGCGAAGGAAAATCTAATTTCCGTTGTGACAGAGCCGCTTCTTGAAAAAAACTGGCCAGTTGCTGAAAGACAATTAAGGCTCCTTGAAAAAACATTCCCATTCGATGAAGAAATTAAAACTTTAAGAATTTGGTTTGAGGGCGAGCGTTTTCGCTTCGAAAAAGCAATTGAAATTTTAAATAATACTTTTTCTGGTTCTTTTAATAACATCAAAAAAGAACAACTAAAAGCAGAGGGGATTCTCTACATGGTTGGACTAGATTTTGAAAAAGGATCAGAAAATTTAAAGCTTTTTTTGGAGATCAATAAGCAAGATGGATTAAGTCAATATTTCATAGCACGAGGGGCTTATGAGTTAGAGAAATATACTGAGTGCGTTCGTTATTCTCAGCTAGCTCAGTATAATAGCTCTGGCCCGTTGAAGCTTCGTTCTCAGATTTTGAATTATAGATGTCGGATTAGAGCAAATCTTGCAAGAGATGCTTCTTTAAGAGAGTTTGCTCAGTTTGTGGAGCGTTTTTCTCAGACAGCTGTTGCTCGAGAAGAGTACATTCGCGCTCTTGTCGATGCTGATCAAAGTCAGGAGGCCTTAAAAATTGCTGTAAAAGACGTAGTTGATAATCCTGAAAGCCCTAATTTGAAAATTCTTTTAGGAGAAGTTTACGAGAAAAGGGGTCTCACAAATGAGGCTCTTGTTATGTACAATGAAGCTCGGAAATTAGAGCCTCAAAGAGCGAGATCTTCCATTCATATTGGAGATCTTTATATGAAAGAAAAACGCTACAGTGAGGCTGCTCAAAGTTATCTAAATGCAGGATCACAAGATAATGAGTTCCCAGAGTTATTTCTGAAAGCAGCCAGGGCTTACAGAAAAGCAGGTGACATCGAAAAAGCCAAGGATATGTATTTTAAAGAGGTCTTATTAAGACCAGGAGTGATCGAAAATTTTCTTGAGGCCTCAGAATTTTTTCTTGAAAGTAACCTTCCTGCACAAGTTCCCTCTATTTTTAAACTTTATGGTCAAGATTTTAATAGTGATTCGAGGGTTTTAACTCGTCTTGCTCAGTCCTATTATGCTTTGGGAGATCCCACAAATGCCTTAAGGAACGCTAACTTAGCCATTAAAATTAACAAAAAAGAGGCAGAGCCCTATAGAATACTAGGATATGTTTACAATTCCCAAGGGCAATACTCACTGGCAAAGATAAATTTTGAAAAATATTTAGTTCTCTTACCTCAGGCAAACGATGCTGCTGAATTGAGACAAAAACTCTCTCTTCCCCCGTACAGCAGCCAGTAGTAGAGTGGTGGCCTATGATTGATTGGAGACGTGTTGTTGCAAATCCTGAGTCTTTTCAAAAAGCGCTTATAGCCCGGGGTTATAGCGATTCAGATAGCCAAAATATTTGCCAAAAAATTCTTAAACTTTCAGAGGAAAGAAGCAAAGGACAGCTTCAATTAAATTCATTACAGGCTGAAAGAAACAAGGTTTCTGAAAATGTAGGCCAGTTGATGAGACAGGGAAAAAAATCCGAAGCGGAAGAATTGAAAAC
>JBILWH010000035.1:0-8343 GCA_044370015.1 Bdellovibrionota bacterium
ATCAAGAGTGACAAGGCACTTTTATTGCGTGCGGAACTTGATTTTGAAGAAGATAAAGCGCGTCTTGTTTGTGGAGAAGTCTCCTTGCAAGGAGAGGCATCGGTTCAAAGTTTGGAGGATTTACAAGATGAGTGGCCGCGGCTGATTCATATCGAAGTGGCTCTCGATAAAGTTGCAAATTTTTTAAGTCACGATGTTTTATTTGCTGAGATTGCGCATGTTTTGACAAAGCATAACGGTCCCGTGCCGGTGGATTTGGTTCTTCTCAAAGGAGGCCGTTTCCAAACTCGCTTAAGTGTGGGAGCAGAGTATCGCGTACAGCCCTCCCGTGAACTCGTAAGTGAGTTACAAGGTCTTTTAGCTATTCCAGACTGTATTCGAGTTGAAAAAGAATTTTGATTAGAACGGCCCAATTTTGCTTTCCGTAAATGTCTAATTTTTTTACATTTAAGCTCAATCTTCGAATGAAAGCCGGTTTAAAGCTCAGGTCAAATTGGTATATGAATTGCTCTAATTAGGGGCTATGTCTCGTTCTTTTTTTGGAAATCACTTTAAACAAATTTTTATAATCACTTTGCTTTCTATTTTAAATGTTGAAAGTGTTCGAGCGGCTACTTTAAACCGTATAGACGATAAAGCAGAGAATAAAAATGTTTCTTTTTGGAAGGCTTTTTTAGAGTTTACCTTGGCAGACTTGGCTCCAGAACAATATCTTCAAGCTTCAAGTGCTGAGGAAGTTTTAGATTTAATTTTAAAGTCGAATCCTCGTTTATTGCCTGATTCAGTCAGTGACCTTGATTCTGCTAAAAAATATTTTTCATTTCATCCTTTAGCGATGTCATCTGAGTTGATCTACCTAAATTCCACAGGAAACGTTTATCGCGTTATGGTTTTTGATCCAGGTGAAGTAGAAAAAATGAAAAGTGGAAAACAGAAATCGCTTCAACTTAAATGGAAAGATCCTGACACTCGGTATGTTCACTCAATGAGAGCATCTTTGCAGATGGTGGATCCCTCAAATGATAACTATGATTCAAGCTTTTCTATTCTTCCCTACAACTCACGCAAATCTTTTGAAGAGGCAAGGGTGGAAATAGCCGACGGGTCAAACGCATCTGAATTGGTAAGTCTAAGTCTAATGGTTAAACTTGAGGATTTGTCTCAAGCGGTTGGTGATGAGTCTCGAAAAAATCTTTACGAGCACAAAGTGACAAAGAAATCATTTTTTCAAGCGACCGAGAGATCTAAAAAGCTCTTCAAAAATGATGCTTTTATGTTGAAGTTTCTTGAGAAAGTTTCTTCTGGGCTAACTTCTCTTGAATAAGCTTGTTTCGTTCTGCTTTGGCTTTTGAAAATACTTTCAGCTCGTTTTGAAGAAATCCCTGAAGGGCCTCGAAGTTTTCTTTTTCCTGAGCATTGTAATAACTTACAAGAATTTCTTCTCCCTTGGGAAGTTGTTGGAGTATCGCAAATTTCTTTCGAGAAATGATAATTTCGAGATCACTTGCTTCTAAAACTAATTCCAGGCTTGAAAGAACGTGATTGTCTTCCCATTTTAAGCGTTTTGCAAAGGTAGCTTCGATTAATTCATTTTGTTCTGAGTTTTGGTAGTCGTCGCCTTTTTCTTTGACCCAGCCAAAAAGATCATGAAGCCAGGTGATTTTTTTGAGTATTGCAAGATCGTTTCTGAGGGTTTCTGCCTTGGGTGCTGGAACCTCATAGGTTTCAAAATCAATATCGATTGCAAAGTTTTGTTGGGTTGCAGTGGCTTCAGTGTTACTCATAATTTTTCTCCTAAACCGTATCGGGGTGAATTTAAATAAAGGGGCTCAACGTCTCTTAAGAGGGCTTCGAGGTTGCGAATTCGCGAGGCATCAGCAGGGTGTGTTGATAAAAATTCAGGGGGCTTGTTGCCTCCTGATTCCGACATGCGTTTCCAAAAGTTTAGGGCTTCACTCGGATCATATCCTGCGGCAGCCGCATATTCGAGTCCAAAGGAATCCGCTTCGCTTTCGTTAGACCTTGAAAAAGGTAGAATCAATCCAACTGTTGCCCCTGCTCCTAGAGCGGAGATAGTCACTCGACGTGTATTTGAATCTTTAATGAAGCCTCCTGCAAGAGCTGCTCCCGTTACAAGGCCGGTTACAGCCATGTTTTGAGCGAGTCGCTGTCCTCCGTGACGAAGGGTTGCGTGGGCAACTTCATGACCGAGAACAACCGCCAGGGCTGCCTCATTTTGCATGATTTTTAGAATTCCTGTGTAAACAGCAACTTTTCCGCCTGGTAAACAAAAGGCGTTGGGTTGAGTGCTTTCAATGAGTTTAAATTCCCATTTGAATCCAAGCTGATGGCGAGCCTCGGCAACATGAGCAATTCGATTCCCAACTCTTTCCAGTATTTTTTGGGCGCGAGTATTTGTAGATTCTTTTTCTTTGCTCAAAATTTCGCGATAGGCAGAAATCCCCATACGAGCTTCTTCTTGGGGAGAGGTAATCAGAAAGGCATGTTTGTTGGTGCCTGGAATAGTGGTGCATCCAAGAGTTATCAAAAAAAGAATCGCAAGCGATCCTCGTTGAAGACGATTTGCCATGATTTTATTCTAGTTCCACTTTTATCCAGAAGAAAGAGCGACAAGAGAGAGATTATTAGGGCTAATTATGTTAAAAACTTTGCCATGTCCCATGAAGAAATTGATGAGCAAACACGTATTCGTCGAGAAAAGTTATTAGGTTTAAGAGAGAAGGGGCTTGCGTACCCTCATTTTGTGCAAGAAAGCCACAAGGCTGCAGAAATTATTGAAAAATTTAAAGACGAAAAAGATCCGGAAAAGTTAAAGGCTTTCGGAAACATACAAATGGGTGGCCGAACAATCTTCTTGCGCTCTTTTGGAAAAGCAGGTTTTGTTAAAATTCTTTCACGTGGGACTCCTTTTCAGATTTACGTGGCTAAAGATCAAGTGGATGCAACAAGTTTTGAGTTGTACCAGTCACTCGATTTGGGTGATCAGGTTTGGGTTGAGGGGCATCTTTTTCGAACCAAAACTGGCGAGCTTAGTTTACACGCAACTCAACTACGTGTGATGGCAAAATGTTTACACACGCCACCAGAAAAATTTCATGGACTGACTGATGTTGAAGAACGCTATCGGCATCGATACATCGATTTGTTTAGTAACGAAGAAACTCGTAAGACTTTTATTCTTCGCTCAGCGGTTACAAAAGCTGTTCGAGATTATTTCAACGAGCGCGATTTTATCGAAGTCGAAACACCGATGATGCACCCACTTGTTTCAGGAGCGGCAGCAAGGCCGTTTATTACCCATCATAATACCTTAGACATAAGGCTTTTCTTGCGAATTGCACCGGAGCTTTATTTGAAAAGACTTGTCGTGGGAGGTCTTGAACGCGTCTTTGAGATCAACCGAAATTTTCGAAACGAAGGAATCAGTCCTCGTCATAATCCTGAATTTACAATGCTTGAATTCTACATGGCTTATGCCAATTACAAAGATTTGATGGATATGACCGAGGAGTTAGTAACTAAAATTATGATCGATCTCACAGGAAGTGATGAGATTGATTATCAAGGAACAAAAATTTCCTTTAAACGTCCTTGGCGTCGAATGAGTATGGAAGATGCGGTTAAGGAATTTTCATCTTTCAAAGGTGATCTCAAAAGTTCTGAGCAAATTATTCAGCATCTTAAATCAAACGGAATTGCAATGACAGGCCGTGAGGGTTTAGGTGCTCTTTTAACAAAGATTTTTGATGAAGAAGTGGATCGCAAGTTGATTCAACCAACATTCATCACGGATTATCCTGTTGAAGTTTCTCCTTTGGCGAGAAGAAGTGAAAAACCTTCTGCTTTAGGTATTGATGTAACCGATCGCTTCGAGTTGTTTATTAACGGAGTAGAAATTGCCAATGGCTTTAACGAGTTGAATGATCCAGACGATCAAAAAAATCGCTTTCTTGATCAGCTTAAAGAAAAAGATGCGGGCAATCATGAAGCAAACGATTACGACGCAGATTACATTCGAGCACTCGAATACGGGATGCCTCCCACTGCGGGTGAGGGGATTGGAATTGATCGTCTTGTGATGCTTGTGGCAAATGCTCCCAGTATTCGGGATGTGATTTTGTTTCCTCAACTGAGAAGCGAACATTAAGAGAATGAGTGCAGAGAATTTTTTCGGCTGCCTAGATACAAGGTCACACTTCGGATAACCTTTTTGGGTGCTAACAAAAGAGTGGTGGCTTCTCACTTACAAGTGGCTTTTTGGACAAAAAAAAGCCGGACAAGAAATTAGAAAAGCCTCTTATTTAATGGGTGCCTCTCTATGGGTGGCGCTTTTTTCTGCAGCTCTAGGAGTTGGTGCTCTGAGCTTTGTTCGTGCCCTCGTGACGGGCTTTGAGAATCAATTAACTTTGGGGGTTTCAGATTTTTTGGGACCCCTTTCGTACAAGTCTGGATGGAGAACCGAGCGAGAGCACGAGTTGCTTGCTCAAAAAATTTCTTATCCTACTGAAAGTTATTGGCAAGGGCAGGGCTTACTGGTGGGGCCTAAGCTTGGTCGTGGTGTCATGCTTGAAGGACGGCGCATGTGGGGACAAAAGCAGGAGTGTCCCTCGAGAGACGCTTTTCCTCTTTTAACAATCGGACAAAATTTAGCGGATAGTTTGGGTGTTCAGAAGGGACAGGATTTAAAAATTCTTTTACCAGGGCTTTTGAGGGGAAGCTTATCAATGAAGGTAGCTTCTGTTAAAAGTTTTGGTCTACAAGAGCTCGATTCTCGCCGAGTGATTTTGGATGATTTTTCTTTAAGGTGCTATCTCAAAAGTTCTGGCAAAACATTAATGGATCGTCCTGGGGATTATATGGGTTTTCGTTTTTATCCACCTCTTTCTCCCAATGATGAAGTTTCGTTGAGAGCAGAGGTAGTTGTTCTGCAAAAACTGATCAAAGAGACTCTTCGAGATGCGCAACCTCAGGTGAAAACATCCAAAGAACAAAATAGAAATTTTTTTAAAAGTTTAGGGTTTGATCGTACGGTTTTAAGTGTAGTTCTTGGGTTTTTAACTCTCGCTGCTTGCTTGAACGTTGCAGCTGCCTTGTTTGTCATTTTTTTTGAAAGAGACAAAGACATGATGACTTTACGTGCTTTGGGTATGTCTCCTGTGCAAATGAGAAGGTGGATTCTCATCCAAGGTTTTATGATTGGATTTTTAGGGAGTTCACTGGGAATGCTGGGTGCTTGGGCGGCTGCTATTGTCTTTGAAAAAGGAAAACTTATTCGTCTTCCTCCTGAGGTTTACAACTTAGATCATTTAGTCTTTTCTTTTTCGTTGCCCGAGCAATTAGGAGTTTACGTTTTTGGAATTTTCAGCGCCCTTTTTATATCATGGGGCGTTGCTTACTTGCTTTCGAGCATGAAAATTGTTGAGGTATTAGGTCACAGACGATGAGGGCACATGATTAAAGTTGAAGGGCTCACGAAAAATTACAAAACTGGGGTTGTCGAGCACGTCTTAAGAGGTGTGGACCTTGAAATTGATTCGGGTGAATCAGTGGCTTTGCTGGGGCCTTCGGGTTCGGGAAAATCTACCTTGCTCAATTGTTTGGGTCTTTTAGATGCTCCAGACAAGGGCAAGATTTTTCTTCATGGACAAGAGGTGGCTCATCTCAAAGAAAAAGATCGCGCTCGAATACGCTTAACTGAGCTGGGCTTTGTTTTTCAGTTTCATCATTTGATTCCGGAGTTAAGTGCACTTGAAAATGTTATGTTGCCAGCTTCGCTGCTGGGTCAAAAGCCAACTGAAAGAGCAAAGTATTTAATGCAGCGAGTAGGGCTCGAGAAAAAAGCCTATAAATCTCCTTCTCAACTTTCGGGTGGAGAGCAGCAGCGGGTGGCCATAGCAAGAGCTCTTATTAATGGTCCGCGCATACTTTTTACAGATGAGGCAACGGGAAATCTTGATCGTGAAAAGTCGCTCGAAATACTGGAATTACTTTTGGAAATCAATCGCGAGCAAAAAATGACACTTGTGTCCGTAACGCATGACTCCTCACTTGCGATGCGCTATGAAACAAAATACTCGCTTGAGAACGGAATATTGAAGAAATGCAGTTAAACAAAACTCTTAAGTGTCTTTCTAGACTGCTTCACGCAGCCTTTTTTCTTTGTTTTCTGAGCTCCATCGCCAAAGCGGAATCTTTTGGTGGGATCGAAGTACGCGGAAACAAAAGAATCGAGCAATCTGCAGTTATCGAAAAAATGGCGCTGCGTCCGGGAATGGCTCTTTCAACCGAGGCCGTACGTCGAGATATTCAAAGTATTTTTTCATTGGGTTTTTTTAAAGATGTTCAATTCAGTCTTGAGGCTAACAAGCTTATTGTGAAAGTTGTTGAGCGTCCCTATGTTTCTAAAATTGAATACATAGGAGCTTCTGAGTTTGAAACAAAAGACATGGAAGAAACAACAAAGTTAAAATCTTTTAGGGTTTTAAGTTTTTCAGAGATTCAAACGGGAATCTCGGCGCTTCGAAAAAAATATGAAGACAAGGGTTACTACCTAGCCCAAGTGCGTTTTGAAGTTCTTCCTGTTTCTAAGGATTCGTCTGATGTTTATTTGAAGTTCTATATTACAGAGAACGAACAAGTTAGAATTAGAAAACTAAATCTTCTAGGTAATAAAAAAATACCTTCTGGAGATCTAAGACAGGTTCTTTTTACGTCTGAGGGGCACATGTTTTCTTGGGCGACAGGCAGTGGAACTTTTCGCGACGATTTTTTTGAACGAGATGTTAATGCTCTTGCTATGTTTTATGGAAACGAAGGGTACATAGAAGCTAAAATTCCCAAACCTCGCGTGAGTTTGAGTCAAGATCGAAGATACATCGACATCCTGATGGATATTCAAGAAGGTGAAAAGTTTTATCTCGAAGATATAGAGTTCAAGGGAGACATCGAATTTACAGAAGAAAAGCTTCGTGAAGTTTTCAAAATGAAAAGTGGAGATATTTTCTCAACGGGGTTAATGCAAGAAGGGCTTCTCGCCTTAGGGGATTTATATGGCGATGAGGGTTATGCTTTTGCCAACGTGATTCCTCGACCTGAGATTAAATCAAAAGACCAAAAAGTTTATCTCACAATTGATATCCAGAAGGGTGATAAAATTTATTGGGGAGAGGTTAAGGTTACGGGAAATACCAAAACTCACGACAAAATTATTCGTCGTGAGCTGAAATTTATTGAGGGTGAGTTAACAAATTCTACAAAGCGCAAAAAAAGTATCGAGAACATACGCCGTCTTGGTTTCTTTGATGAAGATATAAAGTTTTTAACTTCGACGCGAAAAGATCAAAGCAACATTATGGACCTTGAGATTAAGGTCAAAGAAAAACCAACGGGAACAATCAACTTACAAGCGGGATACGGAAACGATGCGGGCTTTAGTATTGTTGCGGGTGTCATGCAAAGTAACCTGTTTGGACAGGGGCAAGATATCAGCTTGCAAGCTTCATGGGCTTCTAGCAAAGCAATGAATTTTGATTTAAGTTTTACAGACCCAAAAATTTTTGATTCTGATTGGTTGTTTGGTACCAATGTTTTTTGGTCTCGCCGCAGAGTTGGACCTCAAAATGACAAGGATTATACATATTTTCAAGATCAGCGTGGATTTAGTTTTAGGTTAGGAAAAGAAATCGCAGAACATTGGCTTCTTGATGGAAAATATCGTTTTTCAAGAACCGATTTATCTGAACCTATTAATCCAGAAATTTTTACAAGAGATGAAGATTCTCATGCCATTATCAGTGCTGTAGGAACTGATTTAACTTTTGACACTCGAAACAACAGAATGGATCCAAGCAGTGGTTGGTATTTTTATTCGGGATTCGAGGTGGCGGGCTTAGGTGGTCGCGCTTTTCAAAAGTTTGATGGGTCTTTGAGATTTTATCAGAGAGTTGCTTGGAAGCTTGTTTATCGAACAAGGTTGGAATTTGGTTACCTTTTCAATTTGCTTGATCGAGATAATGTCCCGGATTCTGAACGTTATATACTTGGAGGAGTTACTTCGCTTCGTGGATACAACGGAGGCTCTATTGGCAAAGTTAAAGAGCTTGTTGGAACGAGACCTGGCTCTGATCCAGCTAAAAAACCGCATGTTATTGGAGGAACTCATAAGCTCATTATGAACCATGAGTTAGAGTTTCCTTTAATACCCGAAGCTAATATTCGAGCCGTTGCTTTTTTTGATTTGGGTAATTCGTGGGATGGCGATATCGCTCGGCAAAAACCAGCTCTTCTTTCAAATTTCGGGTGGGGTATCCGATGGTATTCTCC
>JBILWH010000274.1:0-2519 GCA_044370015.1 Bdellovibrionota bacterium
ACCCAAATTAAGGAGTTTTTTGGGAGTGTAGTCTTTATCTTCGCCAAGTCCGATAAAAAGAATAGCTGAAGCTTCGGTGATGAGAGAGTTCTCTCCAAACTTACCTTTAAAACCAAAAATATTTTGTGCTTTTTCAAAAGCGCTTTTTAAAAAATCGTTTTCTTTGATCAAAGATTTTAGATTTTTTTCATCTTGAGGAATTCCCACGATCAGGAGTTGTTCGTTTTTAAAAGCAGACTCAGCGCTAAGCTTGGCTTCTTTGAGGGTTAAAGAATAGAGATCTGTAAAGATTTTTTGAGGGCTATAACTCAACATTCCTAAAACTTTAGCTCTACATGTCTGAGTCGGCAAATTCTATCGCAAGGCGGCTGCGAGAAGGTGCGTAAACTGTTATGCTGATCGTGTGTCGACACTTTTAAAATCGAGTGTTGTGTCTCGAAATAAATTAAACGTCCGCTGGTGGAAGAACTCTTGGAATTTAGCAGCACCTCCCAAGGGCACGCTTTATCTTCTTCATGGGATTGGAGAGCATTCTTCTCGCTATGATGAGTTTGCTTCTTTTGTGGCAACGTGGGGTTTTGATGTCTTGTCTTTTGATTTACCAGGCCACGGATTGACTGCTCGTCGGGGTGCTTTTGAGCGCTTTGCAGATTTCGATGAGATGCTTGCTGAGGCCAAAGATGTTTATCGTTTCTGGATGGCGGAGGGGCCTTTTGCGTCAAAAGAACTTAGGTCAAAGCCTGTTTATTTTATGGGCCATAGCTTGGGTTCGATTTTGCTTCTTTATTGGATTACTAAAGGGAAGGATTTTTCTGATTCTTTGGAGGGGCCTCAAAAAATTATCGTGAGCTCGCCTCCTTTGGAGCTGAAATTAAAAGTTCCGCTTTGGAAAGAAACCTTTGCGCGTTTATTGAGATACTCTGTGCCTGATTTAAAGTTGGGTAATGAAATTTACCCGGCTTGTTTGAGTCATGATGCGGTTAAGGTTTCTGAGTACGTTCGAGATCCTTGGCGCTCCTCTAAGGCCAGTCCGCGTTTGTATTTTTCACTTAAAGATTCTATGGCCTATGCTTTAGAAAATGTTCGGAATGTTGAAGTTCCAACACTTTTGATTTCGGGATCGGAGGATCCCATCATTGAACACTCTGCTTTAGAAAATTTTTATGCAAATTTAAATACCCACAAAAAATGGGTGGATTTTAAAGGGTATAGACACGAAACCCTCAATGAAGTGGGGCGAGACAAAGTTTATGAGGAAGTTTTAAAATGGCTCATCAGTTAAAAGAAAAATTACGAGAAGCCCTCATTCAGAGATGTCTCAAAAAAGGAGGTACCTTCAAATTGGCCTCTGGCAAGGAATCAAATGTTTATGTTGATTCTAAAGGAATCACTCTTCACGCACCCTCGTTGAAACTTTTGAGCGAGTATTTTTGGGAAGTTTGGAGCTCCCAAAAAATGAATCCTTCTAATATTGCAGGCGTGAGTGTGGGGGGTGACCCCCTTGCGACAGCTTTGGCACTTGAGGGAATGGGGAGCGGGGAAAAAAATATTCTTCTTGTTCGTAAAGAAAAAAAAGATCATGGAGGCACTCAGGGGCGAGCAGTTGAGGGACTCAAATCTTCGGATCTCAAAGGCCCGCTTTTTTTAGTTGAAGATGTGATGAGCACAGGAGGGTCTTCGGCAAAAGCTTTGAGATTTTTACGAGATGAGGGTTACAAAGTTGAATCTCTTTGGGTCATTCTTGATCGTGAAATGGGTGCGAAAGAGGCGCTTGAAAAAGAATTTGGAATTCCTGTCTCGTCACTTTTTAAATTGAGCGACTTGCTCTAATTAGCGCAAGGCGCAAAAATCTTTCTCGTAGCGCTGTTCCTTGGCGCTCCGCTCAATCAAGAGTTATTATTGAAGAAGTTCTATGGGATTTTCAAAAATTATTTTGCTTGGATGTTTTCTTTTGTCAGCTTGTGCGGGTTTTGAGGGCGTAGAGTCTCAACGCTCAGAATATGATTCTTATCTTCGAGACAACCTTCAAGAGCAAAAACTTTTTTTGAAGCTTAAAGACAATGGCTCCGCGCGATTTTTAGAGATCACTCCTAAGTTGATAAAGCTCCAAGCCGATCTTGTTCCAGGATTTGAAGCAAGATCTAGTGATGAGCAAACTTTCTTTTTGGTCTCCTTGGAGCTTTCTGATTGGGCTCATTTTAATGTTTCTGATTTTAAGTTTATTTGGGGCGAAGAGAATTCGAAGTCCGTCAAAGAACTTCACGATCCCCATTTGCTACAAAGTTTTTATCCCTTTTCAGTTCCGCATGATCGTGTGTTTATGGTGGAATTTGCAAAGCCTCTTTCGCGCCCGAGTTCTTTAAAGGTTCAAACTTCGCAAGGTCAGTTTGTTTTCAAAACAGATGATTTAAACCAGGGTGAAATTTAAATGAAAAAAAAGCTTATTCTCATTATTTCAATGAATGTTCTGTTGGTCACGCTCGCTGTATTGCTCTCTTATCGAATGATCGTTCCTCGAT
>JBILWH010000036.1:0-8325 GCA_044370015.1 Bdellovibrionota bacterium
CAAAAACTGCAATGCCATTTGCCAAGTTGTTCGATGTTTTGAAGATGGCAATGTGATTCACGTCAATGGATCGGTTGATAGTGTGCGTGATGTGGAAGTTATTGAAACAGAACTCATGCTGGCTGATTTGGAAACTGTCACAAAAAAATTAGAAAGAACAAAAAAACTTTCTAAGACGGGTGACAAAGAATCTATGGCGGCAATGGAAGTGCTTAGTTTTGTAAAAGAAGCTCTTGAACAAGGTAAACCTGTACGAGCTTTGAAACTAGATCCTGAAAAGTTAGTTCATTTAGCAGATAGTCATTTGATTACTCAAAAGCCACTTCTTTATGTGGGTAACGTGAAAGAAGATGATGCGGGTAAAGAGGAGCAAAATCCTCATTACCAAAAATTAAAAAAATTAGCTGCTGAACAAGGTGCCGAGGTTATTCCTATTTCTGCTCAAGTGGAATCTGAATTGATTTCATTAAGCGAAGCTGAGCGCTTGGAGTTTTTAAAGAGCCTTGGCTTTCCAGAGCCAGGTCTGAATAAGCTCATTCGAGCTGTGTACAAACTCTTAGGGCTTAGTACTTACTTTACAGCAGGCCCTAAAGAAGTTCGCGCATGGACCATCGAAACAGGATGGAAGGCGCCTCAGGCCGCGGGAGTCATTCACACTGATTTTGAGCGAGGCTTTATTTGCGCAGAAACGTATCACTATAATGATCTGGTAAAATATGGAAGTGAGGCGAAGATTAAAGAAGCAGGCCTTATGCGCACAGAAGGCAAAGGCTATGAGGTTAAGGACGGCGATTTGTTGCATTTCCGTTTTAACGTCTAATTTTTTTTCTTTTTTATCTTATTCAAATTTTAGTCAAGATAAGTGGACTTATCATTTACCAAACATTGACAAACTTAGTAATAATTTAGGTGATCAGGTTTTTGATCGCTGTGGAAAAGATTTGGGAACTCCACTTGTGGATATTCAAGAAATATCAAAAGTTTTTTCTCTCAAGCTTCAAGGAAAAGAAGATTTTGAATTAAGAAAAGGCGGTCGAGTTGTTTTTTTTTCAACTCGGCATGATCAAGTCAAGTCTGCAGATTGGAAGCTAAATTTATCGACACGACCTGTGTGGATTCACGAAAAGGGAAAAAAGAAGCTTTGTGTGCCTCTCGACTTTGGAGATCGAGCCCTAACGCCTCTTCTTACAGGCATAGCACCTGAATTTTGGGATAAGCACTTGCAATATGTTCGTCATGCACAAGTTGTGATTGATCCTGGTCATGGTGGCAATGATTGGGGAGCATCGGGTAATTTTAAGGGAGAGTCTTTTAAGGAGAAAGATTTAACTCTTGAGTTTGCACGAGAGCTGAATGGAGCTTTTAAAGAAAAGGGAATAGAAAGTGTTTTGACTCGAAATCAAGATCACTTTGTTTCTCTTTCGGAGAGGACTTCTTTGGTAAATAAATTTAAGCCAAAACTATTTTTATCTCTTCACTTGAATGCCAATGGAGTGGGGCCTGGCTTTGAGATTTTTACTCTTTCTCAATATAAAAAAGATCGAAAATCACTTTTTGAAATAGGAGAAAAAGTTTCAAAACAAAAAGAAAAATCACTTCTTACTTTTAAGTCCACAGTCAAGCAGGAGCTTTCGGTTAAGTGGGCAGGGTTTTTGAAGAAAATACTTTCTTCTTTTTTATCTCCTGTAAAAGCAGGGATGAGGCATGAGTCTTTCTTTCTGCTCTATGCGGTTGATTCCCCGGGGATTCTTGTGGAGCTCGGTCATATTGATCGCGAGGAAGATATGCGTTTTTGGCTCAATACCGAAAATCGAAAAGAAACTTGGAAGCAAATAGCTGCTCAGTTTTTAGAAGAAAGCAAAAAGTCCAAGTTTTAGTAGTGAAGAATTCCTATTAAATGCTATCAAGGAAATCAGTGAGAAAAAATCGCCAATTAAATCAAACTCGTCCTGTGAGCATTGAGCTCGATTATTATGATTATGCAGAAGGTTCTTGCGTTGTAAAATTTGGTAAGACCGAAGTTATTTGCGTAGCAACGATTGATAATCAAGCACCACCTCATATGCGAGGAAGCGGCAAGGGATGGGTGACGGGTGAATATGGGATGTTACCTCGCTCAAGCCCAGAGCGTATTCGAAGAGAGCGTGGATCGGTTTCTGGGCGGACGCAAGAAATTCAACGTCTTATTGGGCGCACGCTTCGCTCTGTAGTGATTCAAGAGGGTTGGGGAGAGAAAACAATACAAATTGATTGTGATGTTGTGAGAGCTGACGGAGGTACTCGTACAGCGAGTATCACAGGGGCTTTTGTGGCGATGGTGCAAGCCTTTCGAACTTTGAAAAAAGATGGATTGATTTTAAATCCCAACACGCCTTTTCCGGTAAAAGATTATATGTCAGCTATTTCAGTGGGTATTGTTGATTCAAAACCTTTACTTGATTTGGAATATACAGAAGATTCCACGGCTGAAACAGACATGAATCTTGTGATGACCGCTGCGGGGAATATTGTTGAGATTCAGGGGACAGCAGAAAAAGATCCTTTTTCAGAGACAACTTTGGCTGAACTAATTGCGCTTGCCAAAAAAGGTTGTTCGGAATTGTGTGATTTACAAAAAAAATTATTGGGCCCATTGAATTGGTAGTTTTGTGAAGATTTATCTTGCGACAGGTAATAAGGGAAAAGTAGGGGAATTGATTCCGCTTGTTCAAAAATATATTCCTTTTGTAAGTGAGGTTATAGCTCAGGCCCCAAAAGATGCAGAGGAAGTTGAAGAAACTTTTTTAGGGAATGCACGAATTAAATCTCAGGCTCTTTTAAAAGAGCTTACGATTTTGAATCCGGTTTATCCTTTCTATGTTTTGTCAGATGACTCAGGATTAGAGGTAGAGGCTCTTGATAAAAGACCTGGGGTCCACTCAGCTCGTTACGCGGGCGATCACGTGAGTGCAGACGCTCATATTGAAAAATTGCTTCTTGAAATGCAGGGAAAAACTAATAGAAAATGTCGCTATGTTTGCGCTCTAAATCTTTTAAAGGTCCAGGGAGAGGGTAGGGTGAGCGAATTTTCGGCAGAAGGCTATTGTGAAGGTGAGATTTTATTTGAGGCTAAGGGCAAGGGGGGCTTTGGTTATGACCCTATATTTTGGGTTCCCTCTCTAGAAAAGCGCATGAGTGAGGCAACGCTGGATGAAAAGAACTCTTTATCTCATCGTCAAAGGGCTTTTGAGAAATTGTCAGCGCAATTTTGATCCTGATTTTCGTTGATAGATAAGCCCTGAAAAAGCTAAGAGATAATTATGACCGTTCGAAGCGTTGAGAAGAATATTGTCAATTTATCGGGCTATCTTTTTACTCCCCTCGATCCGCACGCTTTGCAATCGCTTATTAAACAAGAGGGCGCAGCTCTTGATGTTAAGGGAACAGTTTTGCTAGCAAATGAGGGAATCAATTGCTTTGTAGCGGGTACTCCAGAATCATTAGAGAAGTTTAGAGAGGTCTTGTTTAAAAAAGCCGCTATTCCCGAGTTTGAGTTGAAAAAAAGTTATTCTGATTATCAGCCTTTTAAGAGATTTCTTGTAAAAGTAAAAAAAGAAATTATTTCAACGGGTCGCGAGGATTTGCGTCCCCAGTTAGCGCAGGCTCCTTATATTGACTCTAAAGAACTAAAGAAACTTTATGATGAAAAAAAAGATTTTATAATTCTTGATACTCGAAATGATTACGAAATTGAACTGGGAAAATTCAAGGATGCTGTTGATTTGAATGTGACTTCTTTTAGGCGCTTTATTGCAAAAGTTGAAGAAATGCCTGAGGAGTGGAAATCAAAAACCGTGGTAACTTATTGTACGGGTGGCATTAGATGCGAAAAGGCAGCGCTTTTTATGCAGCAAAAAGGGTTTCAAGATGTTCGTCAGCTTCATGGTGGAATTTTGAAATACTTTGAAGATTGTGGAAATGAGCATTACGAGGGTGAGTGTTTTGTTTTTGATAAGCGAATCGGAGTAGATGCTTCATTAATCGAAACAGACACAACACAGTGTTACGCGTGTCGCGCTCCTCTTTTGCCAGAAGATGTGAAAAGTCCTTACTATGTGATGGGCGAGTCTTGCCCCAAGTGTAAAAAAATTGAGTTAAAAGCTTAAAGTGTTTTTTCAAGAACAATAAAATACAATTCTTGTTTGGGAAGCCCAAACTTGGGGTCGCCCATAGGAAAAGGGCGAGTCTCTCCTGTCTTTTTGTAACCGTATCTTTCGTACCAGGCAATGAGCTCTGGTCGCAGTTGAATGACAGTCATTTCTATTTTTGAACTTTGAAAATAATTTTTTGAATAATCTTCCGCTTCTTTTAAAAGAGCTTTACCAATTCCTTTTGCTTGAAGAGTGGGGTTAACGGTTAGCATACCCAAGTAAGTCGTGTGAGAGTTTTTCTTTTCAAGGTGCACACAGGCAATGATTGCGTTTTGGGTGTTTATTTTAATTAAGAGAGTAGAATCTTTTTTAAAAATTAGTTCTTCAATGGATGCTGGGTCGGTTCTTTGTCCCCCTAAGAAATCAGCTTCTGTTGTCCAGCCAACTTTGGAAGATTCTCCTCGGTACGCAGAATTCACGAGAAATGAGATTTCCTTTGAGTGTTCAGGTTTGGCCAAATTAAACTGATTCATATGTGGGGCTGAGTTTGGTGTTCGAGGCTGCATTGAATTTTATTTTAAATCACAACATTTAAGTAGCCAATTTCAATCAAAGGCTTGGATATTGGAATCCCTTAGGATACAATCAACCCCGGTCTTCGGCGTGTGGCGCAGCCTGGTAGCGCATCTGCTTGGGGTGCAGGGGGTCGTGGGTTCAAATCCCGCCACGCCGACCATTTTAGATTCCACCAATATCTGGGGTAAACTCTATTCGTTATAATGAGCAGATATTTTTTGACACCCTCTTTAGGCTGCCGAGCTTAATCCGAAAAAGTTTTAATGGCGGGCCAATCAAATAGAAATCAAGGTTTTTTAACAAAGGGAATTTATGAGTTTGAAGACCCATCAGGGACGATTATTTCTGCAAAAGTTCCCTATGAGGGAAGTGTTGATTTGTATAATGGAACTATTGTTAACGTCAGGCCTAATCAAGTGGCAATATTTGTGTACAAGGGCCAGGTAGCTGATGTTTTAGGGTCTGGTTCGCATAAGATTTTTACTGACAACGTTCCCATCTTAACTCGTATTGCAAATTGGAGTTTTGGCTTTGAAAGTCCTCTACGTGCTGAGCTTCATTTTGTGAATGGAAGTCTTTTTACGGGAAGAAGATGGGGAACCCCTCAGCCTCTTTTACATGAGATAAAATCAGTTGGAACAATCCCGCTTCGTTGTTTTGGTAATTATAACTTTGCAGTTAAAGAGCCCAAGAAACTTTATCATTTTTTAGTGGGAACCAGGGCGCTCTATACAGTTTCGGATATTGAAGAATTTATTCAGGGGCAAATATTAGAGTTTCTTCCGTCTGCAATTGGTTCGATAAATCAAATTTCTGATTTAAGTACCAAGCATAATGAAATCTCTGAAAGTCTATGCGATTTGCTTAATGGAGTTCTGTCTCCAATGGGAGTTATTGCAAGTAATCTACAGATACTTTCGCTTCTTCCCTCTAAAGAAGTGATTGATGCAATCGATGCAAAAACAGCTCTTTCTATGTTTGGTTCTCCAAAGGATTACTTAATTTATAAAGCGGCAAATAGTCTTGGAATGGGTAATGGTGATGATAAGTCTGCGGATCCCATGCAGTTAATGATGGGGCTTGTCATGAGCAAAGGACTCCTTGGTATGGATTATCATGAAAAAGAAAAGCAACATGCCCAGACAAGTGTCTCAGGTATCACTCAGGCAAAAATGATTTGTGAACAATGTAAAAATTCAAATCCAGCTGCAGCTAAGTTCTGTTCTAATTGTGGGAGGAAGTTTTAATGGCCTTTGATCTTGTCTGTAAAAACTGTGGAGCGCCGAGCGGCCACTCGGTTGGGTTTTGTCCTTTTTGTAAGTGTCCAATGAGTGATGTTGATTCTGAGCATTCAGCTTCGTATGAGGCTCTTTTGCAAAGTTATACTTCCGGAGATTCTGATTTATCGGTTATCCAGGTAAATAAGCTTCTTGAAAAAAAAGATGAGCTTATTGAAGATACGGATCTTTTCTTGCTTACAATTAAAATTCTTATTGAAACTGAAGCGCCTCGGACTCGTGTTGCAACGCTACTTGCAGAAGCTATGATGAAGCATCCAAGTAATGAGCAGATTAAATTGTATTACAAGATTCACCAAGCTAAAAACAGCCTAAGAAATCAGGCGTTTGATGAAGCTGAGATGATTTTAAGAAATGTGCTAAAAGCGGATCCGAAAAATGTTCATGCAAATTTTATTTTAGGATCCCATCTTTTTTGGGATGAAGATAAGCCTCAGGAAGCCATTAAGTATCTAGAGGCATGTACAAGTGAAAACACAAAATTTAAAAGAGCCTGGGGATGTTTAAGTGCTGCCTATGGAAAGATTGGAAATACGCATCTTTCAAAAAAAGCAACTGAGAAATTTAAGGAGCTTGAGACAAGCCAGTTAATTAAAGGCATGGTAAGCAAAATTTCTCAGTGACAACCTGATTCGTTTTTCTCTTTATTTTAAGCATGGTAAATTCATGGACTAAGCTATGAATGTTATCTCTAGAATTTTGATTACTGTTCGGCAGTGGTTTGATTCGGATTATTTTCCTGAGGGTGCGGATGTCGTGAGAGGTCGACCCAATCAATTTGAGTGGAGACGATGTTTACCCTTTGTTTTTATCCATGTAGGTTGTCTGGGTTTGTTTTGGGTTGGGTGGAGTTGGACGGCTGTTTGGATAGCTCTTGCGCTTTATCTTGTGCGAATGTTTGCAATTACGGGTTTTTATCATCGGTATTTTTCACATCGCACATTCAAGACCTCGCGTTTTGCACAGTTTTTATTTGCAGCTCTGGGAAATACGGCGATACAGCGAGGAGCTCTTTGGTGGGCGGCTACTCATCGTCACCACCATAAACATTCTGATCAAGATGAGGATACGCATTCACCAGTGGTAAGCGGATTTTGGTGGTCGCACATTGGTTGGCTTACAAGTAGTAAAAATTTTCCTACTGATTATTCTTCGATCAAGGATTTAGCTAAATATCCCGAACTTGTTTTTTTGAATCGCTTTGACTTAATTGTCCCGACATTGTTTGGAATTAGTCTTTATTTTTTGGGATGTTTGTTAAGTTATTTTTTTCCATCTCTTGAAACGTCAGGGGGACAGGTCTTTATCTGGGGCTTTTTTGTGAGTACAGTGGTTTTGCTTCATGGCACATTGATGATCAACTCTTTGGCTCATGTCTTTGGGCGTCGTCGTTTTGAAACTTCAGATGATAGTCGCAATAGTTTGTTGCTTGCGCTCATTACTTTGGGTGAGGGGTGGCATAACAATCATCACCGCTACATGGCTTCTACTCGGCAGGGATTTTACTGGTGGGAAATAGATATCACGTATTACATTTTAAAAATCTTTTCTTGGCTAGGAATTGTTTGGGATTTAAGAGAAGTTCCCGAGAGTGTTTATACTGAAAGGCCTCAAAGTTTAGAATCAGTGTTTGATTCCTAAATTTTCGTTTTAAACGGTTAGTTTTTTTCGTAGTTTTTCAGCTTCGCCAAATATTAGGTTTTTTCTGTCTTCTTTCATTTTTTCTACACTTCTTGCCATCATTGAAAGACGCGGGTTTTTTAGGAAAAAGGCTTTGTGTTTTTCGATGAATTGCCAGTACAAACCATCCACTCCATCAGTCCATTCGTGTGAATTTTTGTCTTTTTTAAAGGGGCCCATTTTCATGTAATAATTTGACCCGCAAAAATAGGGCTTAGTAGCAAATATTCCTCCATCACTAAAAAGAGCCATTCCATAAACATTTGGTCCCATCACCCAATCTGACGAGTCGATAAACATTTCCATAAACCAGCGATGAGCCTCTTGGGGATGAATTTCTAACAGAAGCATTAAGCTTCCCAGCACCATAAGCCGTTCAATGTGGTGGCAGTATCCATAGCGAATAACTTTCTTTAACGTGGCATCAAGTGGGGGAATTCCTGTTTCTCCAATGTACCAATGAGATGTAAGTTTTTTTTCATGCTTCCAAAAGTTAGAGCTTTCCTGCTTCTCGCTAAAGTTTTGATAAATACCTCTGATGAATTCACGCCAACCAATAACTTGTCTTATGAAGCCCTCCACAGATGCAAGGGGGGTTTTGTCTTTTTTTGCAAAGGTCAGAGTTTGTTCGATCACCTCAT
>JBILWH010000275.1:0-2513 GCA_044370015.1 Bdellovibrionota bacterium
TTTGTTTCCACTTATAAACAGATGCCTCAAGAGGAAATATATTCACACAAGCTGCAAGCTTTTCTGTGACTAAATCAAAAGCTAAATCCTCGGCGCTCGCCTTTGTTGGAAATGTACAATAAATGGTTCGCAATTTAGATTTCTTATTCATAGAATAAAAAATTAACCACCTAAATAAGCTTCGCGAATTCTATCACTCTTTAAAAGATTTCTTGCTTCATCAACAAAACTCACGCGTCCTGTTTCAAGAACAATTCCTCTGTGAGAAATTTCAAGAGCTTGAACAGCATTTTGCTCTACAAGCAGAATTGTTTTTCCTTGCTTATTAATCTGAACAATAATTTCAAAAATCTTTTGAATAATTTGTGGTGCCAATCCAAGACTTGGCTCATCCAACAACAAAACCTCAGGTCTTGCCATAAGAGCACGAGCAATCGCAAGCATTTGCTGCTCTCCACCCGAAAGCGTTCCCGCATTTTGCTTACGACGTTCTTTTAAACGAGGAAAAAGAGTGAACGCATTTTCGAGATCTTCCTCATAAGCTTTTTGATCAGGAGAAGACCAAGCACCTAAATCAAGATTTTCCTCGATCGATAAATTTAAAAAAATTCCACGTCCCTCGGGAGACTGAACAAGACGGCGACGAACAATTTCATGTGCTGGAAGAGCTGAAATCTTTTCGTTTTTAAAGGTAATCGTTCCCTTGGTCGCTTTCTTTAAACCAGAAATCGCACGAAGAGTTGTTGTCTTACCCGCTCCATTTGAACCAATAATCGAAAGAATTTCACCTTTATTGAGATCAAAACTTACATCCTCAAGAGCCTTAATGGCTCCATAATAAACAGACACGTTTGAAAGGGATAAAATAGCTTCGCTCATGCGCTTGCCTCCGCAGGTGCCTTTCCTAAATAAGCCTCAATCACTTTTGGATTATTCTGAATTTCTTTTGCATTTCCTTCTGCAATTTTGACCCCGTAATCTAAAACCGCAATACGTTCACAAATGCTCATCACAAGTTTCATGTCGTGTTCAATCAACAAAACCGTCACATTCAACTTGTCTCGAATTAAACGAATCGTCTCCATTAGATCTCGAGTTTCATTCGGATTCATTCCGGCTGCAGGCTCATCGAGCAAAACAAGTCGAGCTCCAGTACCCAACGCTCGAGCAATTTCTAAGCGTCTTTGCTCACCGTAAGGAAGTGATCCTGCAAGCTCTTGAGCTTTGATGTCGAGACTAAAAATTTTAAGGATCTCCATCGCTTTTGTTGCTTTGTGCTTTTCAATTTCTATACTCTTTGAGCTACGTAAAAGAACGCTCAGAGGATTGGCTTTTGGCATCGACTCTGAGTTATCCAGAGCAACAATAACGTTTTCTAAAACCGTCATTTCTTTAAACAATCTTATGTTTTGAAAAGTTCGCGCTAAACCACGTGCTGTGATTTTTGATGTTTTGACTCCTAAGGTACTTTTTCCAAAAAGATCAATTGTTCCTTGAGTGGGGACATAAACTCCTGTGAGCAAATTGAACAAAGTTGTTTTGCCAGCTCCATTGGGGCCGATTAATCCAAAAATACTTCCCTCAGGTATATCTAAAGACAAATCCCAAACAGCCTTGAGGCCCCCAAAGCGAATACCTAAATCTTTAAGACTTAATACGGCCTTCATGATTGCACGACTTCCTTATTTTTATTGAAAAATCTCTTAAAAAACTCAGAGATTTCTTTTCGTCCCATAAGACCCTCAGGACGAGAAAGCATCAGAATAATCAACAAGAACGAATAAATAATCATTCGAAGATCATAGCCAAAAGTAAATTCTTGAAGTCCTCGCAGTTTTTCTCTGAGTATCGTTAAGAAAATTGCCGCTATGATAGATCCAGAAAGCGACCCCATTCCACCAAAAACAATGATCATGATGATTTCAAAGCTTTTATTAAAATCAAAAATTGCAGGAGTAATAATTTGAATTAAATGCGCAAAAAGCGCTCCTGCAATACCCGCAAAAAAAGCTCCCACCATAAAGGCACGAACCTTTGTCTTGGTTGTTGGAACGCCCATGGCTTCAGCCGCAATTTCATCTTCTCGAACAGCAATGAAACTTCTTCCGTAGCGACTGTTAACAATTCTCCATAAAACAAAAAGAGTGACGAGGGTACTTCCATAAATCCACCCAAAACCAGCTATAGGCGGAATACCAGGTAATCCACGAGAAGCTCCCACATAATCGGTTGTCTGCATGAGCACTCGAATAATTTCTCCAAAGCCTAAGGTTACAATTGATAGATAATCACCTCGTAATCTCAAAGAGGGCAAACCAACAACAAAACCCATCAAACACGCAACTAAGCCACCTGCAAGCAAAGGAAAAATAAATAAAATGCTTCCAGATGATGAAGAAAACAAAGAGGGAAATACAACAGTTGTGAGAGTCGCAGACGTATAAGCTCCAACAGACATAAAGCCTGCATGTCCCATAGAAAACTGCCCCGTAAATCCATTCACAAGATTGAGG
>JBILWH010000037.1:0-8312 GCA_044370015.1 Bdellovibrionota bacterium
TAATATCTTTAGCAAGTGAAGCACTACCTATACCAATCAAAGCACCTCCTAAGAGGGTTCCCATAACGGCTTGTCCGTGACCGTCTGCCTGTGCGGATCGTACATTCACTAGAAGAGATAAAATTAAAAAAATACTAAACAACTGTTTCATATATCTTCATTTTATCTTAGCTATTTGAAGCAAAGGTTAATTGTCCGTGAAAAAGAGGTTAAGAAATGATCTTAACGTAAAATTCATTTTTTGAATGGGTTTTATTCGGCTTTTTAAAGATCTTTTAGGATTTGATAAATCTTTAAGTCTTTTCGTTTTGTAAAGGTCAGGGTTTTATATTCTCCCGCAGTCGTGCAAAAATCAGCTTTGGCCTCATGTTTACCTACTCGGGGGCGACCCAAAAGACGAAGGTTGTTTAACTCTGGAAGCTTGAATTCGGGAGTCTTGTTGAAAAGAGTTTTCTTCACTCCATATAGCGAATGATAGGGGAGGCTTCTAAGGTCAATTTTTAATTCCTTAGAGATTTTACTCCAATCGGAATCATGAAAAACATAAGTGGGAGCTTTTGCAAAACGATGACACCAATCATTTTTTGTTTTGAGCACAGGACATTCTCTTTGATGGGGGCAAGGAGCTAAGAAATAAAATTCTTCTAACAAAGAATCACGAATACGAGAAAGTTGCTGGCTTTCTTTGATGGAGCTTGCATCTATCCAAATAAATAGATCGGTTTTTTTGAGGTTGTCTACAATTTGAGAAAGAGAGGTTGTACTGAGTTCACTCAAGACGTAACTGATAAGCTGAATGTGAAGAAATTCTTTTTTGTTTAGATTATGATTTTCTGAAAACTCAATTGAAGAAAAAGTTTCTTTGATTTTTTTTTGGGCAAACGAGCAAGCGACAGTAGATCGATCAACGAGTTTTAATTTGTAGTTGTTAATTTGATCGCAGAGTTCGAGATATTTAAGAGAGGCCGTTCCAGGGCCGCAAGCCCAATCTTCTAAAAGAAAATTTTTTTTGGGAAATAAATTCTCGGGATGAACGTTTTGTTTTTTTAAATCTTCAAGGCAATGCTGCCACTTCCAAGAGATGCGTTCTCCAAGAGTAGAGGAATAAAGCTTTAGTAGCTCTTCGGTCCAGTAGTCGCGTTGAAGTTGCGGCGAACCTTTGAGATAAAGTTCTTGGAGTTTTTTAAGGTCTTCAAACATTCTCAACTATTCACGTTTCTTCTTGAGTGATGAGCTTCTTTCCTACTCTTTGAATCATCCATTGACGAGTATTTTCGATAAAACGATAAACGGATGGAATCACGACAAGGGTAAGGATGGTAGAAACTGCAACGCCTCCGATGACGGCAATACCCAGAGAGGTTCGTTGGCTTGAAGCTTCATTTAAGCCAATCGCAACAGGAATCATTCCGGCAATTAGGGCAAGACTTGTCATGAGAATTGGGCGAAGGCGCGTTTTTCCGGCAACCAAAATTGCTTCGTCAAGTGAAAGGCCTTCGCTTTCTTTTTGTTTGATGTAGTCGACAAGAATGATGGAGTTCTTAGTGGCAAGTCCCATGAGCATGATACATCCGATCATCGAAAATAGATCAAGTGAAGAGCGAAAGATAAAAAGACTGAAAAAGCCACCCACGATGGCAAGAGGAATCACGAGCATGATCACAAAGGGAGTCACCACGGATTCATAAAGACTTGCAAGAACAAGAAAGATAAAGGTGATCGCCATGAGGGCTGCGATCTGAATGCTTTTGCCCAGTTCTTGAAAGTTTTCGGCTTGTCCCACAAAGCGGTAGCTTGCGCCCGGAGGAAGTTTAATTTCTCCGCTAGTAAGCCACTTGTTGATGTCGTTAATGGCGGCACCCATGCCGGGGCCCTTTGGGGCAATGTCTGCGCCAATTCCAATGTAGCGACTGCGGTTTTCTCGATTGATTGTTGCAAGTCCTGAGGTTTTTTCGGGATTTGAAAAGTCCTTCAAAGCAACGAGCCTGTAATTTAGGTTAGGGATAAAAATTTTCGAATAGTCTTTTTCAAGATCGCGCTGTTCGTTGATAAGTCGCACTCGAATATCGTATTCGAGGCCATTTTCGCGGAATTTTGCGGGTTTGATTCCCTCAACTTGTGCGCGTAGTTCAGCCCCAACAGTAAGAGGCGTGACTCCAAAGCTTTGCGCTCTTTTATCGTCAATTTTCACCTGAAACTCTGGAAGCCCTTCTTTGTCTGAAATTTCTGGATCTGTCAAAGCGGGATGTTTTTTGAGTCGTTCAAAAATTTCTTGAGCTACGGGTCGAATGGCTCCGAGATCTTCACCGCGAATGTTGACTGTAAAGGGACGTTCTCCTGCTCCCACCATGTCAACGTCTTTGACCACAGGATTTGCATAAGCATATTTTTTCATCATCTCACGAATTTCAGCTTTGACTGCCACGGTTGTTTTGCTTCGCTTACCGAAGGGTTGAAGAACAACATAAAACCTTGCAACGTTTGACTGACCTGTTTCGTTACCAACTGTAAGAATCGTTTGAGTGATACTGGGATTTTGTTTCAACAAGCTTTCAATTTCAAGACTTAGGTTGCTCATGTCTTGAAGCTTGGTTCCGCGTGGAAGTTCAAGTGTAAGCGCAAATTCACCGTTTTCTTGAGCGGGGAGAAATGTTTTGGGAATAAAAACAACAGTTGCACCTAAGAGAATGACAAGAACAAAAGTAGCAAGAGCTGTGGGGATAGGATGGCGCAGAATTATTTTGAGTTTGCTTTCATAATAATTTTCTAATTTTGTTTGAAACTTATCAAAAGCTTTGAGGCTTTGAGAAAAAAATCCTGTTTGTGATTGGACACTTGTGTGTTTTCCGCCAAAATAGGCAGAGAGCATAGGAGCATTTGAAAGAGCATCAAAGAGACTGATGATCATAACAAAGCAAACGCCTAGGCCGAAAGACTTAAAGAATTGACCCACAACCCCCGAGAGAAAAGCGATGGGACCAAACACGGCAAGTATGCACAACGTAACGGCGATCACGGCAAGCGCCACCTCGTTGGTTCCATCAAGCGCTGCTACGGAAGGTTTTTTGCCCATCTCTTGGTGCCTAAAAATATTCTCGCGAACAACAATCGCGTCATCAATCAAAAGACCCACGGCAAGTGAAAGAGCAAGAAGACTCATGATGTTGATTGATATTCCAGCGACATAAAATAAAGCCATCCCTCCAATGAGAGAGACGGGAATTGAAAGGCCTGTGATGAAAGTGCTTCTAAGTGATCCTAAGAAGAAAAAGACGACAATAATAGTGAGGATGACTCCAATGATGATGGATTCAAAAACGTCTACGACGTTGTTTCTCACGTACTTTGCTGTGTCTTGAACAAGAGTAAGATTGTACTCAGCGCCAAATGATTTTTTAAGTTCCTCGTTAATCGTCGTGATTTTCTTTTGAATATTTTTAGAGACTTCGAGAGTATTGGCTTTGGATTGTTTATAGACGTAGAGGAAAAGGGAATCTTTTCCGTCGAGGTAGGCTCTGTTTTTTTCGTCATCAAGTGAATCAATCACTTGTCCAACGTCTTTGATTTGTACGGGAACATCATTTCCAAAAAAGCTGACTGTAAAATTCTTCAAAGAGTCAAGAGTGTTAAATTCTCCAAGGGTTCTGAAGACAACTTCTTTTTGGCTTTGGTCGATTTTTCCTGCCGGCAAGTTAACGCCACTATTTTTGAGAGATTGTGCAACTTGAGAAACAGAAACTTGTCTCTCTTTGAGTTTGTTTCGGTCAACAAGGATTTGGATTTCTCTTTTGCGTCCACCTAGAATCTCAATGCGACCCACATTGGAGACTTGTTCAAGGAGTGGTTTTACTTTTTCGTTGGCAAGGTCATATATTTTTCCTGCTTCAAGAGGAGCTTTGAGTGCAATCACAATGAGTGGTTGATCGGCTGGATCTATGCGTCTGATGGTTGGCTCAAGAATATCGGTGGGGAGTTTTTTTCGAACGCTTGAGAGATGGTCTCTCACTTGTTGTTCGGCGTATTTGACATCTGTCTCCAGAGTAAATTCTGCGACAACAATGGCAACTCCTTCGGAATTAATAGAGCGCAAGTTTTTTACTCCAGAAATTCCACTGAATTCTTCTTCGAGTGGTTTTGAAACAAGGGTTTCAACTTCTTTGGGCCCGGCACCTGGGTAGGGTACGGTGGCTGTCACGATTGGAAAGGTGACGTCTGGAAAGAGATCGACAGGAAGTTTTGTGAATGAAAGAACTCCCAAAACAAGCAGTCCCACTAAAATACAACTCATGAATATGGGGCGTTTGACGGAAAGTTCAGAGATGTTCATAGTGTTTTTCCTTCTTCAGATTCGGCGATATAAAGCTTTGTTTGCGCTTCGATGATTCTGCATTGCAATTCGTTAGCCCATTTTTGAGCTTGCGCGTTGATGTAATCTTGTTCGGCGCTCAAAACAAAAAAGAGAGTGCCTCTTCCATTTTTATATTTTTTTTCTTCAGAAGCGAGCCTGTTTTTTTGAGAGTCTTCAAGTTCTTTTAAGAGCACGATGCTTTGAGCACATCGTTCAAGGTCTTCTTTGTGTTTTAGCCAAGCAAGTTCTTGTCTGATCGATGAACGTTCTAGTTGAGCATCATTTGCTTTGATGTTTAGTCGTGATGCTTTTAAAAGTTTTCGAGTAAGCGTGAAATCTAAAGGCATCTCGAAGTTAATTCCCACGCCCCAGAGATTTCTTTTGCTCTCAAGCAGATCTCTTGCGCTATTAGAAAAACCTGCATCGTGGCCTTGGAGGGTTGCCATACCAGTCAGCTCAAGGGTTGGTTTAAGAGCTTCTTTTTGAATTTGGTTTTGTGCTTTTTCAGCTTCTATTTGGGTGCTCTTGAGTTTTTCGATGAGAGATTCTCTTTTTTCTTGGCTAAGTTTTTCAAGAGCTTTCGGCGCTAAGAAATCAAACTTTAAAGAATCAACGTGTTCAGCAGAAATTCCTCCACGGTAGCTATTGAACGTATTTGTAATGAGTTCGATGTCTTTAGAGTTTTTGTCAAAGTCGAGTTTTCGCAAAGCACGAGCAGCCTTTGCTTGCATTTCGTCGCTTTCATCGACAAGGTTTTTTAATCTTCTTTCACGAATCCAAGCATAAAGCTTTTCGCTTCGCTCAAGGTTTTTTTGAGAAAGTTCAAAGAGGTTTTTTTGAATTCCGTATTGATAATAAATAGATTCAATCTCGGCTTCTTTTTGAGCTTTGTTTAAAAGAGTTTGGAGCCTTTGCAGTTGTGTTGCTTGTGAAGCAGCTCGAGTTTGAGCACGAACTTCTTTGCCAAGAAAGTTTTTCCATAAAGGAATAGAGACTTGTGCTTGAGGAAAAAAATCGTAAAAATCACTTAAGGGAAACACCCCGGGTGCGACCCCATAAATTTTTGTTCGCTTCACGCGTTGGCTAAAATCCCAGTTCAAACCAAAAGAGCTTTGTTGTTTAAGACCAAGAGAAACTTCGTAGCCTAATGTTCGATCTCCTTGGAAGGTGGGGTTCATCACGGGGCGAGTGTCATCGAAGAATTTGTTGGCAGAGTAGAGGCGAATCGCAGTGGGGAGTTCTTTTTTACGAAGATTGTACTGAGAGGCCTCATCTTCATATTGAACGGCTTTGTAGGAGGAGTCTTTTTCAGAAGCCTCTGCTTTGAAGTCTTCTAGCGTGTAAGCTTGAGCTGTGTGAGTTGAGATAAATAGCAAAGTGAGGAGCGCAAAAAATTTAGGTTTCTTCATGTAACTTTCCCCCGAGAAAAGTTATAGCATTAAGTCTTGTTTTTTATAATTTTGATTTAAAAATCATTGGTTTAGCTGAGTGCTGATGCGTCTAATTCGATGTTGATAATTGTGTTTTTGTTTTAACTTGTAGGTTGAAGCGCAGAGTCGAATTTTTATTGGAACAGATTTAGCAGGCGCACTTAGCAAGTATGAACTTCTGTTGGTGTGATGGGTTAAGTTGTTTTGCATCTGTTGACCTTGACAATGTCTTATATGTAAGACATTGTGGAGGTGTGGGTTGCTCAAAATCCTAAAGCAGTGTCAACGCGAGTTGAGCGCTTGGCCTGAGGAACTTAAGGGCGACCTTGCGGACGCTCTCGCAAAGTTAGAAAGAGGGGTAATCTTGAGCATGCCTCTCTCCAGACCGATGCAAAGTATTGGTAAGGGAGTAAGTGAATTACGTTTTTGGGATAGAAGTGGTGTTTACAGGGTTGTTTATTGGATTGCGGCTTCTAGGAGAATTTGGTTGATCCATGCTTTTAAAAAGAAAAGTCAGGCAACTTCCATGATAAATATCAAAACTTCAAGAGAAAGGTTAAAGAGGATCATAAAATGAAAGTATCAAGTGCTGGTGAGTTAGCAAAAAAACTTGGTATCTCAAAGAGCAGAGGGCTTGAAGCGGTTCTAAAGGCTGAACTTATTGAAGCTGTCCTAAAGGTGATCGAACGAGAAGGGTTTACTCATAATGAAATTTCAAAGAAGTCAGGTCTTCCAAGATCAGCTGTAACGGGAATACTCTCGGGAAGTTTACAAAAAGTTACTCTTGATCGAATTCTTAGAATTGTGGAAGCAGTTGGTTTTTCAGCAGAAATAAAAATAAAAAAAGCTGCTTAACCCATCTGCTTTATGTGCAAAAAAAGCAACAAAGTCCAAGCAATCACACGGGGCCAGTTTGTTCGGGTAAGTAGCTTGGCTGCTTTGGGGTTGTAGCCTTTGCTGAGCTGATTATGAAAAGGGACTGAGACAAAAAACGTCAGAGCCCATGTTAAAACAGTTAATCCAAAAATCAAAAGAGAATTTTCTCCCGTTTTCTGCCAAGCGTTCCAGCTGCTTAATAAAAGCTCTGCAAGCATGGGTGGAAAAACGATCACCGTCGTCCAGCGACTATGAAAGGAATGAAAGCTTGTAAAGTTTTCTTCTCGAACATATCGAAAACTAGGGTAGTGAACGAGTTGTACAAACCAGATAATCGCACACATCCATGCCGTGCTCGCAAAATGAATTGTCTGAAGGTTCATTTGAGCACCTCTCGCAAATCAGCAATCCATTTTTTTAAGCTTGCGATTGAAAAATCATGATGGCGAGCAGCTGCCAAGAGCAAACAATAAAACGAGGGCCACCACAGCAGATCGTTTGTTAAAAGTATCCATCCAAAACTCCATGGCAAAGTGCCTTGCAGAATTCCTACTAGAAATCCAAGCGGGCCAAATATTTTTCCAAGCGCGCCCACAAGCACAATTGGCCAGTGTCTAAGTGGATCGCGCGCGGCGATAGCGTATCCCAGTCCATACACGCCCACAATCATGCCGATGCATTGCCAAAGTTGTGGGAGCGGATTGACAGGCATTTTTGCAAATTCAAAATAATGTTGAGGAAAAATCCCCGCATAGATTCCAAAAACAACATTGTAAAAAGCAGCCGCCAATAGCCAGCGTTTGAGTGTTTTTAATTTCATCGTAAAAATTATCTTACTCCCTTTGATCAGAATTCTCCCTTTTAAAGGGCTCAAAGCTCACATCGAGTAACTTACTGTAGCTTGCCGAGAGCGGACGAAACGCAGAAGAGCCGGGGACGTATTCGAGAAAATTCCCATTCCATTTTATGAGCTTTGCGGGCTCTAAGGTCCAGGGGACGTGTTTGACGTCGCCTCGTTGCACGCGCCCTGAGCGATCATTAAAGAGAGAGTATCTTTCTGTGGCCCAAATATCAAAGTCGCGGTCTCTGGCTGTGGTGGGTGATTTTTCAACGACAAGTTCGGAGTGCCAATGCTTGCGTGTGGATTTGAGATGTAAGCCTTGATCGTTCATTTGAACGTTCATCTTTGCGGTGTGGTAAGGGAGACTAAAAAAAGTGCGAGCAACCCATGTCGCAAGAGGGTTATCGCTTTCAAGTGTGAAAAAATAAATTCCAGGTTTATTTGCAATACGCACGTAAGTGCGAATGTTGTACTCCCAGAGTTCTGACAATATAGGAATGCTTGGAATCAAGGGGAAGCGAACGCGTGTCATTCGAAAGGGCACTAAAGAAAGAATTGCGTTACCCTTCCATAGATCTAATTCAAGGGATGGGGGCATGGCACGACGAACGATTTCAGCTGGACCTTCAAAATGAACGAAGTACAGTTCTTCCCACCGCTGTTTTGTGACCCACATACGAAAATTCTAAACTTAAAGTACGAGCTTTGCGATGTGAATTTTTATTGAAAAATTACTAAAGTTTAAATCCTGCAAAATCACATGTAATTGTCGTGTCATTGGATGCGCCTAAGTAAAGATATTGCCCCTCTTCCATAA
>JBILWH010000038.1:0-8283 GCA_044370015.1 Bdellovibrionota bacterium
TGCTCCATAAAAACAATAAAGGCAACAACCGCAACCATTACCAACGCGAGAAGAATAACCGCACCAATACTTACTTGATCGTTTTGAAACGACAAATAAAGTTTGTTCACTCCACTTAAAAACGAAGAAGCAATACCTACGAAGATAAGAATACTTGATCCGTTTCCAATACCTCGCTCAGTGATTTGCTCACCAATCCACATTGTGAAAACAGCTCCTGTTGCCAACAGCAAAGTTGTCAACAAGCGAGCGCCCAAACCCAAATCAGAAAAAATTGGCTGATTAGATTGCGGACTAAACTGTCCTTGCAACTGAGTTGAAATCACGAATGCTTGGATAAGCGCAATAACCACAGTTAAATAACGAGTGTACTGAGTGATTTGTCTTCTACCGTGCTCTCCTTCTTTCTGAAGTTGTTCAACACTTGGAAACATAATGGTCGCCAACTGCATGATGATACTTGCAGAGATATAAGGAGAAATACCTAAACCTAAAATCGAGAGTTGCTCTAATGCTCCACCCGAAAATAGATTCATAAGACCGAAAATAGTTTTTGAATTATTGGCATTGAATAGTTCCGTTAACGCCTGGCTATTTACACCAGGAGTAGGAATGTGCACCCCAATCTTGAACACTAAAACCAAACCGAAAAGCCAGAGAAGTCGAGTTCTGAGATTGCTATCCATGCTTTATTTCTTGACCTTCTTTTCTTTCTTCACGCGTGGACGAGCACCGTCCATCAAAGGAATAATTGTGATGGCAACGCCTTTTGCTTCCAAAGCTTTTTTCACTCCTTCACTGATGTGATGAGCTTCTAAAGAAACAGGAAGCTTTGCAGGGATACGACCACCAAACACACTCAAACGAGCACGTGGTTTAGGACGCAGAGCCTTTGGCATAAGATCTTTTACTGTTAATTTTTGACCGGCATAATCAACCAATTCAGCAACGTTGACTCGGCAATCGAGCAACTTAAGTGGGCTGTTAAAACCAACTTTAGGCATTCTTCTTTGAAGAGGAATCTGACCCCCTTCAAACATAGGGTGAACTTGTCCACCACTGCGAGCTTTTTGTCCTTTATGACCTTTACCTGCAGTTTTGCCAAGTCCTGAACCGATACCTAAACCTTTACGCTTTTTGGCGTGGTTACTTCCGATAGGAGCTTTCAAATTATGTAACTTAAACATGTTTCACCTCTAGCCATTGAATGACTGAACGAAGCATTCCGCGAACAGCAGGATTATCAGGCAAAGTGTTTGTTTTTCCACATTTGCCGAGACCCAACGCTACAAGAGTTTTCACATGCTGATCTCGTGTACGAGCAGCACTGCGAACTTGTCTCACAAAAATATTTGTTCCAGATGTTTGTGAGCGCTCTTTTTTCGCGTTTTTCGCGGGAACTTTTTTTGCTGATTTTTTTTCAGTTGTCATATTTCACTCTACCCTTAAAATTTAAGGAGTCCCTTTTAACTGACTCTGATAACGATCAAGAGTTTTTAGCTTTAAAAGACCATCAACAGTTGCTTTCAAAACGTTGTGGGCATTGTTTGAACCGATACATTTTGTGAGAACGTTTTTAACGCCCGCACATTCCATAACAGCACGAACAGCTGCACCTGCAATCACTCCTGTTCCTGTTGAAGCAGGAAGCATCACAACTTTACCGCAACCAAATTTACCTGTGATTGTATGAGGAATAGTGTCGTTAACAACAGGTACTTGAACCAAGTTTTTCTTGGCTTGTTCACCAGCTTTACGGATGGCATCAGGAACTTCACCTGATTTACCTAATCCGATTCCGACTTGTCCTTTGCGATCACCCACAACGACAATCGCGTTAAAACTAAAACGACGTCCGCCTTTTACAACTTTCGCTACTCGTCCAATGTGAACGACGCGGTCTACCATTCCTTGCTCTTCATTTGATTTATTTTGTTTTTCTTGAGTCGCCATTCGTTCAATCCTCTAAAAATCTAATCCGGCTTCGCGAGCGCCTGCTGCGAAAGCTGCAATTTTTCCGTGATAGATATACCCACCTCGATCGAAAACTACTTTTGTAATTCCCTTCGCTTTTGCTTGTTCAGCAATCTTCTTACCAAGATCTGTAGCGTGAGTTCTGTTAGCTGTTTCTTTTGTTGGAGTTCTTAATCCCAAAAGAGTTTTTGCAGCATCATCATCGATCAACTGAACTTCAAGACCACGATTTGTACGAAGAACGCAAAGACGAGGACGCTCAAGCGTGCCGCTCAATTTTTTGCGGATACGCGCATGACGCTTCACTCTTGCTTGGAGTTTTTCGGACGTTCTTTTATGCATTTGTCTTGCCATAATTATTACCTATTTCGCTCCTGACGCAGCAGATTTACCTGCTTTACGTTTGATGACTTCGTTCATGTAACGAATTCCCTTACCTTGATAAGGCTCAGGAGGACGAACAGCTCTAATTTTAGAAGCTGTATCACCTAGAAGTCCCTTATCTGGACACTGAAGAACAACAATTGTGTTTCCTTCAACTTTTGCCGTAACTGTCGCAGGAAGCGGGAAATCTACTTGGTGAGAGTATCCCACAGTCAGATTAAGAGTTGTCCCCTTAACTGCTGCACGAAAACCAACGCCTTTGATTTCGAGCTTACGCTCGAAGCCTTCTGCAACACCTTTGACTGAATTAAAAATCAATGTGCGCACAAGACCATGTTTTGCTTTTTGTTCTGCTTCATCTGATGAGCGAGTAACTTGTAACTTGCCACTCTCAACACTCACGCCGATTCCATTTGGAATATCGACAGAAAGCTTTCCTTTAGGACCTTCAAGTTTCACTTTGCCTTGATCAACGGCTACCTTAACAGCTGTTGGAACGGCAACGGATAATTTTCCAAGTCGTGACATACTAGCTCCTACCAGACTGAACAGAGGTGCTCGCCGCCTACACGGCTTTTACGAGCATCTTTATCCGTCATGATTCCTTTAGATGTAGAAATAATTGCAAGTCCGAAGCCACTCATAACTTTTGGAAAAGTTGCCATATTTACATAGCGACGAAGGCCGGGCTTTGAAACTCTTCTTAATGACTTAATAAGAGGTTTACGAATATCGCCATTCTCATACTTCAAGAAGACGCGAAGATAAGATCTTCCTTCTACGTCCACTTCTTTTACGCTTTTAACGTAACCTTCTGCTGCGAGAATGTTTGCAACTGCTTGATTCATCTTTGTCTTAATAACGTCGACACGGATTTTACGTGCAGCACCTGCATTACGAATTCGGGTTAAAAAATCTGCTAATTGATCAGTTATCATAGGCTATCTTCCAGTCTCCTGTCTTCGGAAAGGAAAGTTAAACTCTTTGAGCAAAGTAAGTGCGTCTTCATCATTCGTAGCTGTTGTTCCAATCGTGATATTGAAGCCGCGAATTTTATCAACTTTGTCGTAGTTAATTTCAGGGAAAATTGTGTGTTCTTTAACACCCAATGAATAATTCCCACGTCCATCGAAACTCTTTTCAGGAAATCCTTTAAAGTCACGAATACGAGGACAAGCGATGTTGATAAAACGATCTAAGAAATCATACATACGCTCACGACGAAGGGTCACCACGCAACCAAGGTTGATACCTTGACGAAGTTTAAAGTTAGAAATCGCTTTCTTAGCTTTTGTGATGGCTGCCTTTTGTCCTGTAATGTTTGTAATCTCTTCTGCCAAACCTTCGAGAGCTTTTGGATTTAGAAGAGCTTCTTTCAAAGAACATGAGATAACAACTTTGCTAATCTTAGGCACTTGCATAACGTTTTTAAATTTACCTGAAGCGATGAGCTTCGAGCGAATTTCGTTATTGTAAGCAACCTTCAAGCGAGACTGATACTTTGGAGTATTTTTTGCTACGTCTGCCATAAATTACTTCTTTCTTTCTCCTGAAAAAACACGTTCTTTTTTGTCGCCGACCATTTTGAAGCCAACGCGTCCGAGTTTTTTTCCGTGAGAATCGCAAACTTGAAATTTGCAAGCTGGCCACCAACGAAGTTGGTCAATAATGCCACCTTTTGGATTTTGTTGATTAGGCTTTACATGTTTTTTAACAGTTCCAATGCCTTCAACTTGAATTTTTGCGTCTTTGTTACGAACCGCAAGAACCTTACCCTTTTGACCAAGGCAAGATCCTGACAAGGCAACAACTGTGTCGCCTTTTTTAAGATGTCTTACGCGATCACTCATCATAAAACCTCCATAGCAAGTGATACGATTTTGTTACTTGCTGTACTACGAAGCTCTCTCGCAACAGGTCCAAACACGCGAGTTCCAATAGGTTCCGCTGCTGGATTAATTAAAACTGCTGCATTGTCATCGAAACGAATATAACTACCGTCTGGTCGACGAACTTCTTTACGAGTGCGAACGATGATGGCTTTGACAACATCACCTTTACGAATTTTTGATTCGGGAGTCGCTGCTTTGACAGAACAAACAATCACATCACCCAAACTTGCGTAACGTCGACGAGTTCCACCAAGAACCTTGATGCATTTTACAACTTTTGCACCAGAGTTATCAGCAACGTTTAATTCACTTGTATGCTGAATCATAACTTAAGCCACTCCCTCTTGAAGCTCGACTGCTTGTTGAACTTTCTTCAACACTTTTAACAAACGATACTTCTTGTCTCGTGAAAGGGGTCGACATTCACTGAAAAGAATCTGATCGCCAATGCCCACATCGTTAGCCTCTGTGTGCACTTTGTATTTCTTTTCTTTGAATACGATCTTTCCTGTACGACCTTCTTGAAATTGACGAGTGACAGTCACAACAAGTGTTTTCTGCATCTTGTTGCTTTCTACTGTTCCTTCAAATGTTCTTGCCGACATAATCTTTACCTCTAGTTAAGCTGAGCCAGATATTTCTGGAGCTCGGCTTTCTTGCGACGATATTCCTTGAGGCTAGGAGCCTGAAGGTTAAATCTTATCGCAAGTAATTCCTTTTTTACTTGTTTAGCTTGAGCAGCAAGACTCTTACGGTCGAGAGTTGAAAGATCAATCTCGCCCTTTTCTGCTTTAACTGCTTTTTTAGCAGGAGCTTTTTTAGGAGCTGCTGCCTTTTTAGCTTTGCTTTTAGTTGCTTTAGCGGTTTTTTTAGCTGCCATAACGTTCTCTCTTCACCCCGTCCTTACAAAATCAACTCTGATCGTGATACGAGACGAGTTTTAATAGGAAGTTTATGGAGAGCGAGAGTGAATGCTTTGTAAGCAATCTCTTTTGTCACGCCTTCCATTTCGAACAACATAGTTCCTGGTTTAACAGGAGCTACCCATAACTCAGGGTTACCTTTACCGCTACCCATACGAGTTTCAGCAGGTTTCTTTGTCACAGGTTTTTGAGGGAAAATTCGAATCCAAACTTTTCCACCACGTTTAATACTTCTGGTCATCGCAATACGGCTTGCTTCAATTTGACGAGCTGTAATCCAACCAGGTTCTACACACTGTAAACCAAACTCACCGAAGTCGAGCTTGTTACAACGAGTAGCCTTGCCTGCAAGGTGACCTTTGTGAGCTTTACGAAACTTAACTCTTTTTGGTGCTAACATTTCATCTTCTCCTTAAATAGGTAATCCTGCAGCGCTTGCAGCTTGAGCAGAAGCGATTGCGCCTCCGCGTGTACGTCCCAAGCGAGTTCTCATATCAACTTCGCCTTTGTAAACCCATACTTTAATTCCGATAATTCCAGCTGTTGTCATTGCTTCTGCGAATCCATAATCGATATCTGCACGAAGTGTATGCAAAGGAATAGATCCCTCTGCGTACTTGTCAGAACGAGCGATTTCAGATCCACCTAAACGGCCAGAAACTCTTACTTTGATTCCTTCAACGCCAAACTTGAGAGCTTGTTGAATCGCTTTTTTCATCGCACGACGATAGGCCACACGACGTTCAATTTGGTTTGCAATGCTTTCAGCAATCAATTGAGAATCTGCTTCTGCCTTACGAACTTCAGTCACATTCAAAAAAACTTCTTCAACAGGTTTTTTGATTTTTTTGGCAATATCAGTGCGAAGTTGTTCAATTCCTGCACCTTTTTTACCAATCGCAATACCCGGACGAGCCGAAAATACATTCACTCGAAGCTTTGAAGCTGTTCTTTCGATTTCAATTTTGCTGACGCCTGAGTTGAAAAGTTTTTCTTTTACAAAACGACGAAGAACAAAATCTTCAGACAAGTTACGTCCGAATTCTTTTTCTGAATACCAACGTGATTTCCAAGGTTTAGTTACACCGATACGAAATCCGGTAGGATGTGTCTTCTGACCCATGATTTATCCCTCACTGCCTTTCTCGCTTTTTTTAGCGGAGGCTTTGGTTGCTTTTTTTGCCTTTGCAGGAGCCTTTTTAGCTCCTGTCTTCTCAGCGAGCTTCATTGTTATATGTGAAGTGCGAGTAAGACGTTGGTCAGCACGGCCCTGTGAACGAGACATCCAACGTTTGATACGTGGACCCTCATCAACACGAAGTTCACTTACGTAAAGTCTTTCAATATCCGCAACGCCTTTTTGTTCAGCATTGCTTGTCGCAGACTTTAATAATTTGTAAATGATTTTGGCTGCTTTTTTATTCTCAAGAATAAGCAGACGGCTTGCTTCTTCAAGAGTTTTACCACGAACGAGATTCGCAACGAGGCGTGCTCTATATGGAGACACTCCTACGAAGCTTAGCTTTGCGTGTGATGCCGAAGGAACTAATTGATTATTTTTCATATCTTCATCCCTTCCTTATCAACCCGCACTTGCTTTTTTGTCGCCTGGTGTATGACCACCAAACTGACGAGTTGGAGCAAATTCGCCGAAACGATGTCCAACCATGTTTTCACTCACATAGAGAGGAACAAACTTTTTGCCATTGTGAACAGCAAAACTTAATCCCACTGCATCGGGAGTAATTGTTGAGGCTCTTGACCATGTTTTAATCACAGTCTTTTTGCCACCCTCTTTACGCGCTTTTGCAATTTTTTCTACAAGAGAGTTATGTACGAACGGTCCTTTTTTTAGTGAACGTGCCATATAATCTTACCTACCGCCTGTTTGTTTACCGCGCGGACGTCCTTTCAAGATGAAAGAGTCAGTGCGTTTATTATTACGAGTTTTATATCCCTTAGCTGGTTGACCCCAAGGAGAAACAGGATGACGGCCACCTTTTGTACGACCTTCACCACCACCATGAGGGTGATCAACTGGGTTCATTGTTGTTCCTCGGTTATGAGGACGCTTACCTGCCCAACGAACACGGCCCGCTTTACCAATCACAACACCTTCGTGCTCTGTATTTCCAACTTGGCCGATGGTTGCAAAGCAGTTTAAATTTACCAAACGAACTTCACCACTTGGCAAACGAACCTGAGCATAAATTCCTTCGCGACCTAACAATTGAGCCGCAACCCCTGCTGAGCGGACAATTTTAGCTCCACCACCTGGGTTCAATTCAATTGCATGGATGCTTGAGCCTACAGGAATATTCAAGAGAGGAAGTGCATTTCCAGGCTTGATATCCGCTTGTGGTCCAGTTTCAACCTTGTCGCCTTTTTTAAGACCAACAGGAGCGAGAATGAATCCCTTTGCTCCGTTTGCGTAGTTTAACAATGCCAAACGCGCGCTGCGGTTTGGATCATAATAAAGACCTTCTACTTCAGCAGGAACTCCAATGTGTTCTCTGCGAAAATCAATGAGACGATACTTACGCTTGTGACCGCCGCCACGAAAGCGACTTGTAATGTGTCCATAGTTATTGCGACCTCCCTGACTGCTCTTTTTTGCAACAAGAGAGCGCGGAGGCGCTTTGCTTTCAAGCTCAGAAAAATCTGCCATGGTTTTTTCACGCATGGCTGGTGATGTTGGATTAAACGTCTTCATAGCTACCTCTTACTTGAGCTCCAAACGCTTGCCCTCAGGAAGTCTCAAATAAGCTTTTTTGAAACTTTGAGGAGCAATCACTGAAAACTTGTTTTTCTTTTCTTTTTTACGGAAATTCACGATACGAACGCTCAAGGGTTTGATTCCAAACACTTCTTGAACAGCTTTCGTGATTTGAATTTTGTTCATTTTTTGGTCGACCAAAACAGCCACGTCATTGTGCTTTTTTTCAAGGCGCGCTGACTTTTCGGTCACGATGGGTTGAATAAGTCCGTCGACAATCGTCTTCATATTATTTCGCTCCAAACTGCTTTACGAAAGCTTCGTAAGCGGGTTTTGTAAACACAAGACAATCCGCCTTGATAAAATCAAGCGGTGTCCACTTTTCTTCTGTGAG
>JBILWH010000039.1:0-8172 GCA_044370015.1 Bdellovibrionota bacterium
CAAACGCGTCGTAGAGTGGTGAAACTTAAGTTTCGCTGCTGCTGTGGTGAAATCGGTAGACACACAGGACTTAAAATCCTGTGGGGGGAAACTCCCGTGCCAGTTCGATTCTGGCCAGCAGCACCACTTTGATTATTTTCTTCCAAATTGTTTAAAAATCTGGCTTAAATTCTAAGAGAATGGTTAGTTTGTTCTTTTATGTTTGATGTAAATGTTTCTGATTTTGAAAGCGTTATTGTTCAACGTGATAGATCTTTGTTTCATGATGACTACAGGTCTAAAAATTTTCATATCAAAGAGGCTCTTGCTGAAAAAAATATTGCAATAATCGGAGGTGCTGGATCAATTGGGCGCTTTTGTGTCGAAGAAATTTTGCGTTTTGATCCCAAGCGAGTTGTTATTATTGATTTAAATGAAAATCAACTTACTGAAGTTGCTCGAAATATTCGATCTCAGCGTGAATTTCGTTTTAAAGGTGAGATAGAGTTTTTGCCTATCTGTTTAGGTAGTGATGAGTTTGAGCGTTATATAAACGAGCAAGAACCCTTTGATTACATTTTTAATTTTGCAGCAATGAAACATGTTCGTTCGGAAAAAAATATCTATTCAGTTTTGCGCATGTTCGACACGAATGTGTTTTTTGTTGAGAAATTACTTGATTTGTTGCCTTATAAACTTAAAAAGTTTTTTAGTGTCTCTTCTGATAAAGCTGTTCGTTCTCACAATTTAATGGGAGCGTCGAAGCATCTGCTCGAGCAGGTACATAGACTCTATTCAAATAAACATAATTATTCTTCTGCTCGTTTTGCTAATGTTGCTTTTTCTTTTGGTAGTTTACCTCTTGGTTTTATTTATCGACTGCAAAAAAAGCAGCCTATTGCAGCTCCTATAGATATTTTTCGATATTTCATTTCGCATAAGGAGGCAGCCGAGCTTTGTTTAATGTCTATAGCATTTGGTCAAAACGGAGAGGTTTATGTGCCTAAGCTTTCTCAAGAAAAAGATGCTATTGGGTTTGTGCAAATTGTAACAAATCTTTTGCAAAAATTTGGGTTTGAGCCTGAGTTTTTTGATTCAGAAAAAGAGGCTTTTGAGAAATTTGAATTAACTTACGAGAAGAAAAAGTGGCCCTGCCTCTTTTCGGCTTCAATCACTACAGGGGAAAAGAAAATCGAAGAGTTTTATTTTGAGCAAGAGCTCACTGATTTTGAAAGGTACGGCAACATAGGAGTCTGTCAATCAAGCGCCCCATCTATTAGCTGGGAGCAGTGGGGGCAGTTTAAGGAATTTCATAAATTCGCCAAGAAAAATAAATCGGTGTCTAAAGCTGATTATGTGGAAGAGGTAAAGAAAATTCATCCTTATTTGCATCACGTAGAAAAAAACATAAATTTAGACTCAAGAATTTGATTTAATTAAGAATAGGCGCTTAGAAGGTTTTCTAATGACAACACTGTATTAGTCACATAAATAATAAGTAAAATGAGCTTATCGACTAGGTATAGTTTTAGTGTTCCTTGCCATATTAACAAAGAGCTTTTTAAGCCTTCAAATGTTGGGCTTTTGGAAACTCGTTATGGATTATCAAGTAATGTTCACTTTTGTCAAAGTTGTGTGATTTCTAATCAGAGACCTAATTCTGCAGTTGAATTTTCTCATAATGAAACGAGCAAAAAAGAAACTATAAAAATCCAAAATGGTATTTGCGATGCCTGTGCTACAGCCAAAGTTAAAAATGAGAGTATTGATTGGGAAAAAAGAGAGTTCGATCTTAAGGGGCTTTGCGAAAAATTTCGTAGCAGAAATGGATCTTACGACTGTTTAGTGCCTGGCTCTGGAGGAAAAGACAGTGTTTTTGCTGCGCATGTTTTAAAAACAAAGTACGGAATGAATCCGCTGACTGTGACTTGGGCGCCTCATCTTTACACGAGTTGGGGTTGGAAGAATCATAGAGCATGGATAAATGCTGGCTTTGACAATAATTTGTTTACCCCAAATGCAAAAGTTCATCGGTTACTTACTCGTCTAGCGGTTGAGACTATATTTCATCCCTTTCAACCTTTTATTATTGGCCAAAAATCATTTGCTCCTAAAATGGCTATTCAAAATAAAATACCTCTTGTTTTTTATGGGGAAAACGAAGCGGAATACGGTAATCCTATAGAAGATAACAGCAAGGCTACTCGTAGTTACAAGTATTTTTCTAGCGAAGATAAGTCAAAAATATTTATTGGGGGAGTCTCCGTATTAGAGCTCAAAGAATCTTTTGGTTTAACTGATGGTGACTTGGATGCTTATCTTCCTGCTAATCCTCTAGATTTAGCGTCTGCAAATGTAGAAGTTCATTATTTAGGATATTACCTTAAGTGGCATCCTCAATCGTGTTACTATTATGCTGTTGAGAATTGTGGCTTTGAGGCTGCACCAGAGCGGACTCCGGGAACTTATTCAAAATATAACAGCATAGATGATAAAATTGACGATTTTCATTATTATACGACATTCATTAAGTTTGGACTGGGGCGGGCAAGTTACGATGCTTCTCAAGAAATCAGATCGGGAGATATTACACGTGAAGAGGGCGTTGCTCTTGTTAAAAAATTTGATGGAGAATATCCGGCTCGATTTGAAAAAGAAGTATTTGAGTATTTGAGTATTTATCCAAAAGAATTTGCAGTTGCTTCTAAAAACTTTGAAGAGCCCATTATGTCTCGATCTTATTTTGATTTAATGACTGATCGTTTTAGGTCTCCTCATTTATGGGGCTATTCCAATGAAAAGGGTTGGTTTTTGCGCCATAATGTTTGGTCAAAAGAGTTACCTCTTATGAGAGATTATCAGTTGTAATAAATATGTCTTCATTTAGGCTTATTCCTCGTTTAGATGTAAAGGGTCCAAATTTAATTAAAGGTATCCAATTAGAGGGTTTAAGGGTTGTAGGTAAGCCATATGATTTTGCAAAATTATATTACGAACAAGGAGCTGATGAGATTCTTTATATAGATAATGTTGCTAGTTTATACTCACGCAACAGTCTTGTTGAGCTTGTAGAAAAAACAGCCTCGAATGTATTTGTTCCCATTACTGTTTGTGGAGGTATACGTTCGATTGATGATGTTGTGCTACTTCTCAGGTCGGGGGCCGATAAGGTTGGAGTCAATACAGCGGCTATTCTTAGGCCAGGATTTATCACTGATATTGCGAATCGATTTGGGTCACAGTGTTGTGTTGTTTCCATAGAGGCAAAAAAAACTGAACAAGGGCTGTACGAAGTTTTATACAATAATGGGCGGGAGCATACTAAGAAAAATCTTATCGATTGGATCAAGGAGGTAGAATCTCTTGGGGCGGGCGAGATTTTACTGACATCAGTTGATAAAGATGGAACGCGAAGGGGGTTTGATATTGAACTCGCAAAGTTAGTAGTTAATGTTGTGAACATTCCTGTCGTATTGAGTGGAGGTTTTGGTAAAAATGAAGAGCTTGGTGATCTATGGAAAATTGCCCCTTTAAGCGGAGTGGCTATGGGTGCAGCTTTGCATTGGAAAAATACGGATATCAGAAGCTTAAGAAATTATGCTAAGGCTGAAAAAATTCCTGTGAGAGATTTGCCGTGAGTTGTGTTGTCATTGTTGATTATGGAATGGGAAACCTTTTCAGTGTTAAAAGTGCTGTTGAGGCCTGCGGGTTTTCAGTAAAATTTTCATCAAAGAGTGATGAAATTCTTAGTGCTTCTCATGTTATTTTGCCCGGAGTGGGAGCTTTTGGAGATGGGATAAAGGCGCTGCGTGAACGAGGCATTGACGAAACTCTGCAATCTTATGTGAAAAGAGGAAAGCCTCTTTTGGGAATTTGTCTTGGCATGCAGTTGTTATTGACAGAATCTCAAGAGTTTGGATCTCATATGGGACTTGATATCATAAAAGGAATCGTAGAAGAAATTCCCAAATTTGACGTTCAAGGCCGTAAGCTCAGTGTGCCACATGTAGGCTGGTCTCCTGTAGCCTATCCTGACTCAAAGTCAGGCTCACAAAAAAATATATTTAAAAACATAGAGACTAATAATTTTTACTATTTTTTACATTCTTTCTACTGTAAGACTGCCGACTCAAAAAATATCGCAGCATTAACTGGTTATGGTGGTCATTACATAACAGCAGCTATTCAACAGGGAAACGTTATGGGAACTCAATTCCATCCTGAGCGAAGCGGCCCGATTGGATTAAAGTTATTGCAAAATTTTTTAAATGAAAAAGTTTATGTATGAGTGTTTCTAAAGACGTAAAAAATTTTTTTTCAAGACTTTCCAAGGTTGTGGGCGAAGGTCAAGTGAGTTTGCATGAGCCAAAATTTTTAAATACCGATAAAGCTTATTTAGATGCTTGTATAGATGAAAACTTTGTTTCTTCAGTGGGGCGTTTTGTTCAGGAATTTGAAGATACTTTACAAGTATGGACTGGAGCAAAGCGTGTTGTGGTGGTTTCTTCGGGAACTGCAGCTCTCCATGCCCTCATGCATGTACATGGAATTGGATATGACGACGAGGTTTTAGTTCCTTCTTTAACTTTTGTTGCAACTGCTAATTCAGTAGCTATGTGCGGGGCGACTCCACACTTTGTTGATGTAGAAAACCATACATTAGGCATTGATCCTGAAAAGCTTGATAAATACTTAGGAAACATTTTACTTCCCTCAAAAAAAGGTGCTTTAAATAAAATCACTCGAAAAAATATGCGTGCTATTGTTTGTATGCATACTTTTGGGTTTGCTTGCCAATTAGAAAGTTTAGTCAAAGTTGCAAAAAAATATAATCTTTTACTAATTGAAGATGCTGCAGAGGCTTTGGGGACGAGGTACTTGAATAAACATGTCGGCACTTTTGCAGACGGGGGAGTATTGAGTTTTAATGGAAATAAAATACTCACGACTGGTGGAGGAGGGGCAATACTTCTCAACAATGAAGAGTTAGCTCAAAAAGCAAAGCATATTACGACAACAGGAAAGGTTCCTCACCCATGGAAGTTTTTTCATGATGTTTTTGCGTTTAATTATCGCATGCCAAATTTAAATGCAGCCTTAGGAATGGCACAAATGTCGCGATTGAGTTCAATTTTAGATAAAAAAAGAACTTTAGCCTCTCGTTTTTTTGAAGCTTTTTCAAATTTTGACATTGGTCAAATGCATAAAGAGTCAGCTAATTCTTATGCTAATTACTGGTTAAATACTTTTCTTTTACATAAACCTGATCCTCAGTTTTTAGAAAAAATACTAATCGAAGCCCACGAAAAAAAAATAGGCATTCGTCCTGTTTGGGAGCTTTTACATACTCTCCCGCACTTTAGAGAATGCCCCCGAGGAGATCTTGCGGCTTCGAGCGAATTGGCTCAGCGAATTTTATGTTTGCCAAGTAGCCCCCAAATTTTATGATAAAAAAAACAAAGACCATTTGTGCAATAACTGGAAGTCGAGCGGAATTTGGGCTTTTTTTACCAGTTTTAGAATTGATTAGAAAAGACCCTCTTTTTAAACTTTCACTTGTTGCAACGGGTGCTCACTTGTCTGCAAAACACAATTCAGTGGATGAAATAGGAAAATATTTTCCCCGTTTTCAAAAAATCCCGTTGGGTAATTTTACGAATTCATCTTTTGGAACACTCCAGGCAACAGCATCCTGTATGACAAAGATTGGTAGATATTTATCTAAAAATAAACCTGATGTGATCGTGTTGATAGGAGATCGCTTTGAAACATTTGGGGCGGCTTGTGCAGCTTTTTTCTTGAATATTCCTATTGCTCATATACATGGAGGAGAAATTACTTACGGTGCGATAGATGATGTTCTACGACATAGCATAACCAAGATGGCGTACTGGCATTTTGTAAGTGCTTCAGAATATAAACAACGGGTTGTTCAGCTTGGAGAAGACCCAGAGCGCGTGTTTTTGTGTGGTGCAATTGGCCTTGATAATATTAGAAAAAATAAAACTCTTTCTAAGAAAGATTTAGCAAAAAAATTTAAATTTAACCCAAAGGAAGAATTGATTTTAGTAACTTTACATCCTGAAACGACAAAGAGTAATTCGTATAATGAAGAGATGACTAGAAATCTATTAGATGTTTTAGAAAAAAAAGTTAGCTCTTTTTTAATTTTTTTATCAGAGCCCAATGAGGACCCCGGCTCCGATCATATACGAGCTGCTTTTTATAAATTTCAAAAAAAGCATCCTAATCGCGTTTTTTTAAAAAAAAACTACGGAGTAAAGGTTTACCATTCACTTTTAAAGCATTGCCGGGTCATTTTAGGTAATTCTTCAAGTGGTGTGATTGAGGCTCCTTTTGTTGGGGTGCCTTCTGTTAATATTGGAGAAAGGCAGCTTGGCCGAGTTTTTGTAAAGTCAGTTTATAATTGTCTTCATTTTGAAAAAGACATAAACAAAACTTTAAATTTTGCTATTAAGAAAAAAAAACAAAAACCTTCTTTTGAGTTGGGTGATGGTTATGCTGCTACAAAAATTGTTTCAACTCTTAGCAATTTGCTTAAGAAAAAATATCGGGTAAAAAAATTTTATGACCTTAAATAAAAAAATAAAGAGCCCTTATGTAATAGCTGAAGCTGGAGTAAATCATAATGGAAAATTCGATTTAGCTCGAAAGCTCATTAGGGCGGCCCACTATGCAGGTGCGGATTGTGTTAAATTTCAACTTTTTGATGCATCGAAATTAGTTACGGAAAATGCCCCAAGAGCGAAGTATCAAAAGCGAAACACTGCCTCTTCAGATTCTCAATATAAAATGCTGAAAGAGCTTGAATTGCCGCCTAGCGCTTTTGTGGAATTAAAAAAGGAAGCGGATTCGATCGGAATTGATTTTTTGCTTTCCCCATTTGATTTGGATTCTTTGATTTTTATCAAAAAAAAATTAAATCTAAAAATTATCAAAATTCCTTCAGGAGAGATTACCAATTATCCAATGTTATGGGAGGCAGGGGCTTCTTTTAAACAAGTTATTCTGTCGACTGGTGCGAGTACCTTAGAGGATGTTGAATTAGCGTTAAAAATGATTCAAATGGGACATCTTAGGCAATCTCCGCCCTCGAACTCTTCAAGTATTAAGCAATTTATTAGACAAAGTACCAATTTTTTAAATTTAATAAAAAAAGTAACGCTTCTTCACTGTGTGAGCGAGTATCCTGCACCTGATTCTCAAAGTAATCTTCGAGCGATATTGAGTTTAGGTAAGGCTTTTAATTTGTCAGTTGGTTTTTCGGATCATTCCTCTACTACTTTATCGGCTCTTGGTGCCACTGCACTTGGTTCTACTGTAATTGAAAAACATTTTACTTTAGATAAAAATATGCCTGGACCAGATCATATGGCTTCATTGAACGTCGAAGAGCTTAAGCAAATGGTTTCCGAGATTAGGATTGTATCGTCGGCATTGGGTAACGGAAAAAAAGTCTTGGCATCTTGTGAAAAAACAAATCAAAGGATTATCCGAAAGAGTCTCGTAGCATCCTGCTCTATTAAAAAAGGACAAAGGCTTGAGGCTTCTATGATAGGGCTAAAGCGACCTGCAAAGGGCTTAAGCTCTCTTCATTTTTGGCGCCTTATCGAATCGAAAAGTAAAAAAAATCTCAAAAAGGAAGAGTTTTTTTAATGAAGAAAATTATAATGTTAGGTGCTGGAGGTCATGCAAGAGTTTTAAGTGCTTTTTTGGAATCTCAATCCAAAGATGTTCATTTGTATGTTGCTATCGATAAACCTAGCTTTTCAAATGCTTCATGGATTGAAGAATCAAATTTTAACTCTCAAGACTTTCCTCCTTCTCTTTATGATTTAGTAAATGGAGTGGGTTCTGTAGATATTCCTAACATTCGATCAAAATTATTTAAAAAATATAAGTTACTTGGATATAATTTTTTGAGCGTTATTCATGAAAAATGTTTTATTGAAGCAGGTGTTTCCTTAGGGGAGGGAGTTCAACTTATGCTTGGTTGTATTTTACAATCTGGGGTAAGGTTGGGTGATAATGTGATTGTAAATACAGGGGCAATTTTGGATCATGATGTGAGTGTTGGACATCATAGCCATATAGCTCCAGGGGTCACTATTTCAGGTAATGTTAAGATTGGTGATTCTTGCCATATAGGAACGGGTGCTGTGATTATACAAG
>JBILWH010000040.1:0-8040 GCA_044370015.1 Bdellovibrionota bacterium
AAGGAATTCAGCCTCCAGAATTTCTTATCTCGCTCCGATACTATTCTTAGTCATGTCGATGGAAAGGTTTGGAGATCTGTTGCTCATGGAGCGACTTGCGGCTGGAGGGATGGCCGAAGTTTTTCGAGCAAAGCAGTTGGGCTACGGTGGCTTTGAAAAGACTGTTGCGATTAAACGTATTCTTCCACATTTTGCTGAGAGTGAAGAATTCAAAACAATGTTTCGTATGGAAGCTAACTTGTCAGCCATGCTTCAGCACTCCAACATTGCTCAAATTTTTTCAAATGGTGAAAATGACGGTTACCTTTTTCTTGTCATGGAATTTGTGGATGGTAAAAACCTTCGACAACTTCTTGCTCGTGCAGATAAATTAAAATTCAGAATCCCACTTGAGATTTGTTGTTTTATTGCAGGTGAATCACTCAAGGGACTTGATTATGCCCATCATTTTATAGACGAAAAAACGGGTGAACCCATGGGGATCATCCATCGTGATGTGAGTCCTCAAAACATTATGATGTCTTATGAGGGATCTGTGAAGGTTGTGGATTTTGGTATCGCAAAAGCTGCCTCAAAAGCAGAGAGTGGCACAAAAGCAGGAGTCCTTAAAGGAAAGTTTGGATACATGAGCCCCGAGCAGGCGACTGGTTCAACGCTTGATATGCGTTCAGACGTGTTTGCGATGGGTATTGTTCTTTGGGAATTGATTACTCAGCGCAGATTATTTACTCATGAAGATGAATTGAAAACTCTTGAAAGAGTTCGTGAGTGTAAAGTTCCAAAACCGAGTGAGAAAAACCCTACGATTCCTTATGCACTTGAGAAGATTGTTATGCGCGCACTCGAAAAAGAGCCAGGTGTTCGTTACAACACCTGCGGTGAGTTTTATGCGGACTTAGCTCGTTACATGAACGATCGTCATCCAAATTTTATCCCCACTGATTTTGCAAAATTCATGAAGGAATTTTACAAAGAAGAAATTATTGAGGATAAAAAACGTCGAGAAAAATTAAACCTTGAAGCTCCTGCTTTTCTTGATAAAAATCCCATGTCCGCTAAAGGTGAAGGTGGTAGGGGAAGTGGAGAAGTTACAGATGTTTCTAAGGTGCGCAAAGAAAAAAACACGGGTATTACAAGCTCAAATCTTCGAAACACTCTTAATCAAGATCCTTCATCGGTTAGTAGTGTTGGGTTAGCAGAACCCACAAGTTCCCGCATCAAAATAAATACTCAAGCTCCACAAGTGCAGCGAGCATCTGTACCGATTTCTCCTGTTCAAAAACCAAGCCTTTTCTCTCAAATTCAACCCGTTCTTACTGTTATTTTTGTAGGAGTTCTTGGTTATTTTGCCTACAATAATTTTTCTGCAACTTCGGATAAAACATCGACTCAAACATCGAGTGCAAATCTTGCTCCCAGTAACAATGAAAGCACTTCTCAACAAGCTAATCCTTCTACTGAAGTTTCCTCAGCAGAACCCTCTAGTGAATCCTCCTCGGAAGTCACCAGGGAGCCAGCGAGTCCTCCTGAAGATTTGAAAAACTTATTTGTTTGGCAACCCAATAAATATGATGTTTATGGATTGCTCAATGTGACGAGTGTTCCCGACGCAAATATTATATTTGTTAATGGTCAAAAACTTGTCGACGCAGATCATAATCCTATAAGAGGTCCTTTAAAGGGATTACAGCTCCCTCCAGGGAGCTATCAAATTGATCTTAAAAATAGCGTTTTTGGTGTTTCTAAGTCCGTTACAACAACCGTTGAAAAAAATAAAACCGTACAAGTAGATGCCGTTCTCGATCAACGCTAAACTTCATTAACAGTGAAAAAGGTTTCCTCTTATCTATTGATGGCAGGTATCTTTGTTGCCTTGGTGATGCTTGTTTTACTCACTCGGCACAAGGTTTCGAAGGTTCATTCGTCTGAGCAGGTGCCTGTCTCAAATTCACAAAGCTTTGCTCTTTTTGTTCCGTCTCCTTATGAGCTTTTAAAAATTAATGAAAATAAAGATGTGTGGCCTCGTCGCTTCAGTCGTCAAATGCCTCCATCCGTAACGGACTTGCCCACTATATATTTTGCTTTTCTTAGGGCTCATCCAAGAGACAAAAAAGAAGTAGATTTTTTTCGTTCACTTGCCATGACGGCCAACCTCGAAGAGTGGGAGGCCTTTAAGGATATTCTCTCCTTTAAATTACAGTTCAAAAAAAACACTCCCATAACTTTCAGAAGTCTTTTTCAGTGGGCCAAAAGCGATAAGTGTTCCCTCTATGCTCAAGAGATTGCCTACAGAATTCTTCAGTGGCAACCAGAGCATTTAAAGCAAGTACGCTCCTATTTTGAAAGCTGTGATTCAAGTTCTTTTCATAGCTTTTGGTTTAAGGTTTTAGAGGATCAAAAAAGCCAAAATCTTGAAAAGTTAAAGAATTTGCAAGAACAAATTCAAGAACGCAGAGAAAAATTAGCTATCGAAAGTTATGAATACTTTGTGCTCACACAAGCCTTTAATGTTTTAGATTTGCGATTAGCTCATGAATTTAAGGGTAGTGCATTGGGCCATTAGTTTTTATAAAATAAATTTAAAGCGGAAGCGTCTCGCCTCGAAAATGTTTTTCAATCAAAAACTTGAGCCATTCTATCTCTTCTTTTCGAGCGCGACGCTCGAGAGTCATTTTTTCAGAGTTTTGTGCAAGGGTTAGCATCCAGTGACCCTTAGTTGCATAGCGATCTTTTTTATCACTTTCTTTAGCTTTTATACTTGCGGCATTCACAGCGCCAATCCAATTTTCTTCTTTGAGGTCCTCTAGTCGAAATCCCTCTGCTGAGAATCTTCCCCATTTCAAAAAAGAAATTTTTTTAAAACGTTCTAAGTTGAATAAGCCATCCGTTCTTCTTGAAATAATGACATTTTCTTCAAATGAAAAACATAAAAAAGCAATCAGCGGATAAGTCACAAGAACACTCACAAAAAAGCCAACTATGATTTGATCCCAGAAACCGCCTTCTTGCTGCATGAGTCTAAACAAAGGGGCTGCGGCAAGAGTCATAACACCCAAAAAAACAGCAACAAATAGAAAAGCACCCCCCATCGCGAACTTTCTAAAATGACTGCGCAATTTTAAGCGATCCGGTGTCGATTTACGAGGTTGGGGCTGGAGTGCAAATAAAAGACCCATGTTCAAGACTTACGTTCATTTTTAATGCTCTGCGGGTCAAGGGTTTTTTATGCAAAAGGGGGCCTTCAGGGTGACCTTGGGGGATTCTTTGTCTAAACTTCCGGCTATATATGAGAGGCCTGCAAAAATGAAGGAAATCAGCAAAGAAAATTTCCGTAAACTAGCTTTAGAGTTTCACGAAGGAATCGGTACTTATAGGCCTCGTCCTGGAAAGCTTGAAATTCAAGCAACTAAGTCTCTCGTGAGCCAGCGTGATTTGAGTTTGGCTTATTCCCCTGGAGTAGCCGAGCCCTGTAAGGAAATTCAAAAAAATCCAGCCGATGTTTTTCGCTACACGAGCCGCGGAAATCTTGTGGCTGTCGTGACGAACGGAACAGCCGTGCTAGGTTTGGGAAATATCGGACCTCTTGCTGCCAAACCAGTCATGGAAGGAAAGGCTGTTCTTTTCAAGCGCTTTGCGGATATTGATTGTTTTGATATCGAGCTTGATTGCAAAAATAACGAAGACTTTATCAAAGCGGTGAAGGCTCTTGAGCCTACTTTTGGTGGAATAAACCTTGAAGACATAGCGGCTCCGGATTGTTTTGAAATCGAAAAAACTTTGCGTGAGCAAATGGATATTCCTGTTTTTCACGATGACCAGCATGGAACGGCGATCATCAGCGGAGCCGCTCTTTTGAATGCGCTCGAAATTATTGGAAAAAAAATTGAAGATATAAAAGTTGTTTTTTGCGGAGGGGGCGCAGCTTCTATTTCTTGTGCGCGTTTTTGGTTAAGCCTTGGTGTAAAGCTTTCTAATTGTGTGATGACCGATCGTGATGGGGTGATCAATGCCTCTCTTGGAAAAGAACTGAACCCTTACAAGGCAGAGTTTGCCATTAAAGACGGAAAAACGTGGCATAAGAAAACGCCTAAAACTTTAGATGAAGCTCTTCAGGGAGCAGATGTGTTTTTGGGATTAAGTGCTGCCAATGTGTTGAAGCCTGAATCTTTAAAGGGAATGAATAAGGATCCAATTGTTTTTGCTTTAGCAAATCCCGATCCCGAAATTTCATATGATCTTGCAAAAGCGGCGCGCGACGACATGATTTTTGCAACTGGTCGATCAGATTATCCCAACCAGATAAATAACGTTTTGTGCTATCCGTTTTTGTTCAGAGGGGCGCTCGATGTGCAAGCTCGAACAGTCAACGAAGAGATGAAAATTGCAGCTGCTCACGCTTTGTCAAAATTAGCGAAAGAAGATGTGCCGGATTCTGTGCTTTCGAGCTACGGAATTGAGCGTATTCGTTTTGGGCGTGAATATATTATTCCTAAACCACTTGATCCACGTGCCTTGCTTTTTGTAGCTTCTGCCGTTGCAAAGGCGGCTGTTGAAACAGGTGTTGCTCGTAGGCCAATGCCTGGGGATACGGTTGAGGGATATCGTGAACATTTGGATAAATTGTTAGGAACAAGACGCTCCACAATGCGCGAAATTAGTTCGCGACTAAAAAAAGCTTCACAAGACAAAGCGGCGCTTCCAAAAATAATTTTTCCAGAAGGTGCGAGCGAAAAAATTCTTCGAGCGGCTTCACTCATACGTGAAGAAAAAATTGCAGAACCCATTTTCGTGGGAGATCCCGATAAGATTAAAGGAAACATGCACAAGCTTCATCTCAATGATCTTGAAGCATGTGAAATGATTCGCCCTCGAGAGAGTAAATATTTTGAAGAATATGTTCGGCAGTTTTATGAAATGCGCAAGCGTAAGGGTATGACTCTTGATCAAGCTGAAAACTTGATGCGAGATCCTTTTTACTTTGCAGCGATGCATTTGCATAATGATCTTGCCCAAGTCTGTCTTGCGGGTGTGACTCGTACTTATCCCGAAGTGATTCGCCCTAATTTGCTGATTGTGGGATCAAGGCAGGGAAAAAAAGTTGCGGGTGTTTATATGCTGATCTTTAAAGATCGGGTGGTGTTTTTAGCAGACACGACGGTGAATATAAATCCTAACGCTGAAGAGGTCGCAGAAATTGCCATTAATGCTGCGGACACGGCTACGTTCTTGGGTTTTTCTCCAAGAGTCGCGATGTTGTCTTTTTCAAATTTTGGAAGCACAAAGCATCCTGAAGTTTTAAAGATGTCACAAGCTGCAGGGATTGTTCAAAAATTGCGTCCTGATATTTTGGTTGATGGTGAAATGCAGGCTGATTTTGCGGTCAACCCAAGTCTTCTTCGTGAACAGTTTCCTTTTAGTAAGCTAAATATTGGAAAGCCCGCAAATGTTTTAGTCTTTCCTAATCTTTCTGCTGCTAATACTTGTTATAAATTACTAGGACAACTGGGCGGCGCAGAGCTAGTGGGACCTATTCTTGTAGGAATGAATAAGCCTGTGCATATTTTACAACGCTCAACCGATGTTAACGAAATTGTTCACATGGCTTTGATAGCTGCTTTAGATTATCAAGAAGCAAAGCAGAATCCGTCGAATGTTTTGGTAAAGGATTAGCAAAAGATTTTTAAAAAAAAGAAGGAGTTTTTATGTTTCTTATAGTTGTTGGATTAATTGTCGTTTTTTTAACTCTCGATGCTTTTGCAACAGTCGATCAAGGTACGGTCGCGGTTGTGACCATATTCGGTAAGTATCAAAGGCTCCTTCGCCCGGGTTTAAATTTTAAGATTCCCTTTTTTGAAAAAATCTATAAAAGAATTTCAATTCAAAACCAGTCTATCGAGTTGAATTTTCAAGCCATTACGGCAGATCAAGCAAACGTTAACTTTAAAGCGATGCTTTTGTACGCAGTTTTTAATCAAGACGAAGAAACAATTAAAAATGTTGCTTTTAAGTTTATAGACACACAAAGTTTGATGACGGCTCTTGTTCGTACCGTTGAGGGATCGGTAAGAAGTTTTGTGGCAACGAAAAGACAAGCAGAGATTTTGCTATTACGCAGAGATATTGTTGAAGCCGTTAAAGAACAGCTTGATAAAAACTTAGAGGCTTGGGGTTATCATTTGATTGACCTACAAATGAACGACATAAGTTTTGATGAAGAAATTATGTTGTCGATGGCAAAGGTTGTGGCTTCAAGTAACTTAAAAGCAGCGGCTGAAAACGAAGGGCAAGCTCTTTTGATTACCAAAACAAAACAAGCCGAAGCGGAAGGAAATGCTATCAAGATCGCTGCTGAAGCAGAAAAAATCGCAGCTCAATTAAGAGGTAAGGGTGTTGCTCTTTTTAGAGAAGAAGTTGCACATGGTATGCGAGTAGCCGCTGATGAGATGAAACAATCTGGAATGGATGTTTCGGTGATTTTATTTTCAATGTGGACAGATGCGATCAAGCATTTTGCTGAATCGGGTAAGGGAAATGTAATTTTCTTGGATGGCTCCACAGAAGGAATGAATCGCTCTATTCGAGAGATGATGTCGATGAATATGAGTCGATCTGAATCAAAAAAATAGGGTTTTTTTTATAAGCCACTAAAAGCGTCAAAAAATGCGACGCAACAAACGCCATTCTAATGGCTAAAGACCATTGTTTTTACGCACCTGATCGATAGACTTTATATAAGGGTATCAGGGAGGATTTTTTAATGGGTAACTTAGGAGAAATTTTTCAACAAGGTGGCGTATGGATGTACTATCTCTCTTGTTTGGGAGCGGTTTGCGTCATCATCATGCTCGATCGTATCTATAACCTGTTTGTAAATTTCAACATTGATAAAGAAAAGTTCGTAAATAATGTTGAACGCTCAATTCTTGCGGGTGACCTTAACTCAGCCGTTAACTTTTGTAATGATCGCAAGTCTCCTTTGAATAACATTGTTAAAGCCGGTGTTATTTCTGTGATGAACAAAGGAAAAGACGAAGAAGTTCAAACAGCAATGGATGTTGCAGCTCTTAGAGAGATTCCAAAGATTGAACGTCGTACTCCGTTTCTGCCTCTTCTTGCAAACGTTGCAACGTTGATCGGTCTTTTGGCAACAATCTCTGGATTGATTAAATCTTTCAAAGGCGTTGCGGGTGTTGATCCTGCTCAAAAAACCGCACTTCTTGCAGAGGGTGTGTCTGAGGCGATGATTGGTACTGCTTTCGGATTGATTATTGCGATTCCTACTCTTTTGGTTTCTGGTTGGTTAACTGCTAAAACTCAACAGATTATGGACGACATCCATGAAATCAGTGTTGCGACTTTGAATTTAATTATTCAAAATCGTGATAAGTTTCCTACAAAATAATTGCATCAGCTTTCGAAGTGAGGGGGGGGTATTGTGAGAATTAAAGGTGAAGGTTCAGCATCAAATCGCAGGGAATTAGCTTCAGACCTTAACCTCACTTCGTTTGTAGATATTTTATCCATGTTGCTGTTCTTTCTTGTCTTTAACATGGCTATTAATGAGCTTGCTCAGATTCAAATGAAGATGGGGTCCGATAAAGCCGCTCCTACAGCAGTGCCTGAAACCGTTAAAGAGGTTGTTGCTGAGGTGAAAATTCTTTTGACTCCAACTGTAGTTGAGCTTTCAGAAAGAGGAAGTGTTAAGAAGTTTTCTTATACTTCAGAAGCTGACTTTGATTGGGTTGTTGTTGATGAGTTTTTAAAAAAAGTTAGAACAAATTATCCTACAAAAAAAGATATTATTATTCAGAGTCGCGATGCTGTTTCATACGGGATGGTTGTGAAGGCTCTTGATTATTCTCTTGGCAATGAATTTAAAGAGCCCATTGTGATGGGAGTGGAATAGGGAAATTTTATGGGCGTAAAGATTCCATCTTATAAACTTCGTTCTCCTAATGATCTCAAAGAAATGCGTTACCGACTTAAGGGTCATGGTCGAAGCAAAGGCCATATGGCCGATCATCTTACTCTTACTTCTTT